>JAEDEN010000010.1 GCA_016293265.1 Oscillospiraceae bacterium
TGTTTTGTACCCTATGTCCTCCTCCACAACTGCAGGCGGTGTACATCTATCCCTAAATGTGACCGTCCCTATATGCATCCGCCGGTGCCGGAGGCGCGCGGGATCAGAGAGAAGACAGGACTCCCGTAAAGTGGATTCGAGCCCTGTTGCGTCTTTGCAGCCGTAGTTATTCCTGGGCGGCGAGGAACAGTGCGGTCATGAAATTGCAGCTGTAGGGAAGTTCAAAAACGTTGTAGCACATGATATCCTGAATTTGTTTTTTGCGGTACAGCAGGGTATTGCGATGAATATGCAGAGCATCTGCGCTGCGCTGCACGTCCATATTACACTGAAACAGTATCCGCGCTGTCTTGATCAGTTCGGTATTTTTTGCGGCGTCATATTCCTGCAGCGGGGCAATGATCTGGCGGCTCAGCTGCATTACGTCGGGCGTGCCCCGGGCCGCTTTCAGATAGTAAAACATACCTAATTTGGAAAAGTCGGCGATGCGGTTGACGCCCAGCAAGGAGCGACCCAGAATTGCGATATCGAAGGCCTCGTTGTAAGCCCGCGGGATCTCTGTGAATTGCTCCATAGCCGTGCTGATACCGATGGATACACTGGTAATTTTACTGGAAGTGAACAACTCTAATATGCGCTGCGCCATTTCCTGCAGCTGTGCGTCATCCGAAGGATGGGCAATGAGGATGAGGAAAATATCGCTTCGGAAGTGCAGTATGTTTTCCTCGCCATAGTAGTGGACAATCCGTTCCACATTGGGTAGGTACCAGCGCCGAATGTAGTTTACCAGCTCGCGGTCCCTGCTTCGGTCCTTGCTTTCGGTTCCCTGAAAGGCGTTGAGGTTTACTACCATTACATGATGCACGGCGGTGAGGGAAAAGCCCAGGTCCTCGGCGCGGTGCAGGGCGATTTCGTTGGAGCGGAAGTTCCATACCAACAGATCGGAAAAAAACGTCTGCAGATAATCAGCCTCCATGTAGGACATCCTTTTGGTTTTGTTGATCAGCAGTGCACAGGGCAGATTGAGGCTGTCAGCAACCTCCAGCACCTGTTCCTCAGTGCAGCCCGGCTGGAAGTCGATGGAGATAAAACCAAAGAGGTTACCGTTTTTCTTGACGAAGTAGATCATAGTAGGTTGTCCGCCCAGTGGTGCCTCCATGATGCAGTAGTGCAGGTTGCGGATATCTTTGGTGCCCCAGACCAGATGCTCCTTCATATACGCAGACTCGCGCTCTTTCTGCAAGGCACTTTTATTGGAGTACAGGTAACCGAGATTGATATCCAGAAAAGAGATGGCATATCCCACAATGTAAGCCATCACCTTCAGCGCTTCCGATGGCGGACTGTCGCTGGTGAGCAGATCCAAAAAATCACTGCGGATCATCGTATGTTTTGCAGTCTGGGGCGGCTGGGAGAGACGGCTGAAAATAGGATTGATGATGTCAACAAAGGAAGTGTCGGTACCTGCTACGATCAGCGGAAAACCAAGACTGTCACACAGTTCCAATACACTGGGGTGAATGGACTGAAGCACATATTTAATATGACAAATCACCAGGCCGCAGCAGCCGCACTTGGTCAGGGTTTCGATGACAATTTTCTGCATGTTAATATCATCACGGATAGCGTAAAACGAAGTAATAAACAACTGATTCTGCAAAGTCCAAGTAGAAATCGATTCTTCCGCTATCTCCAAAACACTGACGCTTTCAATCTGTTTGCTCAGACCTTGCGCTCCGGCCACCACAGTGGCATTGCTGAGTCCGCCGAAGCTGAGAACTTCTCTAACTTGCATGGCAGCATTCCTCCTTTGTGCAGGGGCAGCGCGATTCATAGGAACGATCTTTCCCGAAAAACTATGCACCACGCGCGTTTCAAACTTGACAGATTGTGTACGAAAGCAAATGGTCAGCCAATTACAAAGGACAGAAATAATTGTGTATGAAAACAAATAGAAAACCAATGGCAGAAGGCAGAAATCATTGTGGAGTCCCTTGCAATGGGGTCAAAAACGGCACATATAGCAATGATTATAGAGATTTTTTTAACCTTGTCAACACTTGTTCAAAAACAAAGCTAAAATAATTTAGCCAGGAGGAATGACGAGACTTGTGCACGCGCACAAATCAGCTGAAGAAATTCAGATTTGAGGTACGATGACAGCTCCCGACGCTTCCGATATAATAAACAAAAAAGTCAAGGGACCTTTGGCTAGACGAATTAGGAGGATAAGGATATGAGCGAAAACAGAAAAAAGCCTAAAACAGAACACACCAACGACTATGCAGTGCAACGTGTACCAGAAGGCGGCCGTAAGGGTTTCTTCAGCGTTGCAATGGTTTCCGCGGGCTTCTGCATCTGTATGTCCGGCCTGATGACTGGCGCATCTTTCGCAATGGGGCTCACGCTGAAGCAGGCTATTATCGCCAGCATTATCGGCAACCTGATCCTGGCCCTCTACGGCGGTGCTCTGGGACATGCCGGTGCCAAGGAAGGTGTCGCGACTTCTATGTTGGCCCGCGTCAGTTTCGGTTTCCATGGCTCCAAGATCATCAGCTTGATTGTTGCCATCACTATGGCTGGTTGGTACGCATTTCAGTGCGGCTTTTTCGGACAGACGATTAACGCAATGTTCCCTGAAGGCGGCGTCATTGTCGCGGTCCCCGTGGCTGCTGCTTGGGGCGGTATCCTGATGCTGTTGTCCGCATACTTTGGCTATAAAGGACTGGATGTTCTGAGTAAAGTTGTTGTTCCCTTGATCAGCGCTGTTGCTGTCATCGGCGTTATCCTCACTGTCAATGCAAATGACGGATGGGCCAATATTGCTGCCATGGAGCCTTCTGAACCCATGACTCTGGCGGCTGGTATCGTTGCTGTTGTCGGTTCTTTCGCAGGCGGCGCTTCCGCGCAGGCTGACATTACCCGCTACGCCAAGAACACCAAGGTTGCTTGGGGCGGAACTATCTTCGGCTATATGCTCGCAAACACGTTCATCATTCTGGCCGGTTTTATCACCACTCGCGGTACCGGCGCTGAGAGCCTGCCCCATGCTATGCTGGCTTTGGGTATGGGCTTCCCCGCACTGCTGGTTCTGATCGGCGCTCAGTGGACTACCAACGATAACAATCTATACACTTCTTCCCTGGGTTTCTGCAACATCATTACTAAGTTGACCAAGAAACAGTTGGTTCTGATCATCGGTATTGTCGCTACCATTCTGGGGGCTGCCGGCGCCATCAACTACTTTGTCAACTGGCTGGTTATCCTGGGCATCGGACTGCCTCCCATGGCAGGTATCATCGCTGCCGACTATCTCATCATTCATAAGCAGCACTATCCTTTGGACTGCGGCGACAAGTACTGCAACTGGAACATTGTTGCGTTTGTCAGCTGGGCGATTGCCTGTATCGTCGGCTACTGTGTCTCTTGGGGCGTCGCTTCCATCAATTCCCTGGTCGTTGGTTTCGTCGTCTATTTGATTGGCATGAAGCTGTTAGGTGATAAGGGTAAGATCGGCGAACACATCCAGGAACTGTAATTTGTCACAACAAAAACCAACAAATATATAATAATGGAGGAAATGATATGCCTACTTCTATGGATCTGGAAATGGCCCGCGCAGCATATAAAGTTATGCACGACTTGGTAAACGTCAAACCCGGCGAGAGCGTTTTGATCACGATAGACTCCCGTGCTGAGTTCCGTGTTGCGGAAGAACTGGCCAAGGCATCTGAGATGCTGGGCGGCAAGACCATGGTCGCTTGGCACAGCACGCCCAAGGGCTATGGCGCTGTGACCATGCCTTATCTGCCGGACCCCTTAAAGGCTTGCGTAGACCAGACAGATGTTTGGATTGAACTGAACGACCAGTGGCTGCTTTACTCTCCTATCTGGGATAAAGCTGTTACCAACGGCAGGACCCGTCAGGTCATGCTGGGCGGCCTGAGCGTTGAGCGCTTCTATCGCTTGTACGGTGATGTGGACATCTCTGCACAGAAAGCGTTCCAAAACACTCTGACCGAAATGACCCGCAATGCCAAGACTGGTCGCATCACCAATAAGGCTGGTACCGATATCAGTTTCGAGTTCCGCCCCGGTCGTCCTATCACCAATGAGATCGACTACTCCGTCCCCGGCGGCCACTTTGTTACCGGTCAGATCGGTTGGGCGCCTGAGGAAGAAACCATTAACGGCATCATCGCTTTTGACGGAACAATCTCCGGCGGCGGCGATGCTGAACTGGGCAGACTGGAAGAGCCCGTGCGCTACATCGTCAAAAACGGGCGCTTGGTAGACATCCAGGGCGGTTGGCAGGCAGACAAGCTGCGCGCCTACTTCAAGTCGTTGAATGACGACAATATGTACCTCCCCGCTCATGTTTGCTACGGCTGTCACCCGAACGCAAAGCTGGAAGGATGCACCACCGAAGATGAGCGTGTATGGGGCAGCACCCAGTGGGGGTTCGGACATCAGGGCAGCATTTATTCCGGCGGTGAACCCCGCGTTGCTGTTAGTCACATCGACGGCATCTGCCTGGAGTGTTCTGTCTATCTGGACGGTGTAAAGATCCTGGAAGACGGCCAGTTTATCGAGCCAAAGCTGGCCGAACTGGCAAAGAAACTGGGCAAATGATATTGGTGGGATAGAGAGGTCCTTATGATCATGTGCAATCCAATCGCTCAGGCGGCGCTGCTCAACGCCGAAAAGACCGATTTCAACATCGCGCTGGGATTGCGGGTGGGACACGAGATTCGATGCTCTTTCGCCATTCCGAAACACCGGTAACGGTGATGGCTACCAAGGACAAGGTGCTGGCCCATAACCCCACGGGGGCATTGTATGTGGCCGATGGTTATTATAAGGACATTCTCTTCCCAGAAAATCCAGGAAAACTGGGTTGATCGTATTCAAAGATGCGGGGGAAAGCATCGCATTCTCCCCCGCATCTCTTTTTTTGACGCAGAATTACAATATAATGACAGGAGGATCGCACCATGAAAAAGGTCATTCGTGTCGGCGCAGACCCGTTCCCCCCGTACCAGTATTACTCTGAAGACGGTTCTGTTCGCGGCATAGATTTCGACACCGTTTCCCGCGCTTTTTCGCAGGCAGGTTATGAGATCAAGGTAGAATTGTACGATTTCCCCATTGTAGAAAGAATGATGCACGACGGGAAAATGCAGGCGGCATTCCAGGTGCAGCCTACACCCCAGCGGAAAAAGATCTATCACTTCTCCCAGTTGCTGCGTGAAGCTGCAACCGAGCTGGTCACCGCCAAGGAAGGGATTGACATCAGCGAATATAAAGAGATAGAAACAAAAGGCCTGACCCTGGGTGTGCTGGAAGGTTACACCAACGGTCCTGATATCGACGCACTCAGCGCCGATATTAAGAGGGTCTATCCCGATAACCAGACACTTCTGCGGGCCATCAGCGCCGGCGAAGTAGATCTGGGCGTCTTTGACCGCGGCGTCAAGCAGTATCTGATGGAGCAGAACGGCATCACCAACATCCGCGCTATCGATACCATGACGTTTCTCCGTCCGCTGTATGTCGTCTTTATGGACAAAGATTTACGCGATGCGTTTGACCGAGGTCTCTCAGCCATTCGCTAACCGTTCATAGCGCTGTTTTGCACCCTTTTCAAAGACAGGCGGTTACCTTGCATTGCTACGCGCTGTAGTGTGCAGTGTCAGGTACCGTCTTTCTCCTTCCTAATGGTCGCAGGACAACAAAATGCAGGAGGGTATTCTCTAAATGAAAGGCCAACCTTTTTATGGCGGCTATGCTGCTGTGATTGGCGGTTTTGTGCTGATGGCAATGCTACATTCCATGCTGCAAAGCTGCTTCAGCTTGTTTCTGGTACCCGCTACTGAGACCATGGGAATCCCACGCAGTCTGTTTAGCCTCAGCACAAGCGTTGTAGCATTGATGTCGCTTTTGCTATCCCCTTTTATGGGGAAATGGCTGTCTGGCCGTTACGCCCGCCAAGTTTTTTTGTTCTGTGTAGGCGGACTGGGGCTGGCATATGCCAGCTACGGCCTTGCGAAGGGCCCTCTTATGCTATATAGCAGCGCGGTGCTGGTGGGCATTTTTTCTTGTGGCGCTACGTCCGTTCCCGTTTCCATCATCATTACCAGTTGGTTCCCTCAGGCCAGTGGAACGGCAATCTCAGCGGCCTATGCCGGCAGCGGCATTGGCGGTGCTGTACTGTCGCCTCTGATTACCGCCGCCATCGCCAGGTATGGTTGGCAGCACGCATTCCTGATCTTCGGCCTGCTGATGACAGCGGTTGGACTGACGACAGCAGTCTTTTTGCTGCGCCCCAACCCAAATACCGCTGTAGGTGTGGACAAGGCGGAGTCAAAGGAGCAAGGTGACCCTGTAAAGCTGCTGCGGTATCGGGGATATTTCTGGGTTTATTTGCTGGGCATATCCTGCATGTGTTTGGTGGCTTTTTCCAGCTTGAGCCAGCTTTCCGCCTTTCTTACGGATACCTATAACGCTGAGTTTTCTGGTGTTATCTTTTCCTGTTGTCTTTTGATGCTAACTCCCAGCAAAATTATTTTGGGACTTCTGTATGACCGAAAAGGCGTCAACTTTACTACCATTTGCGTCATGGGCGCCTGCACAGTATCCATGCTCCTGCTGCTTGCGCTTACCGATGCTCCCGTGTGGTTTGCTTGGGTCATGGCCGCCTTCTTTGCCATCGGAAACTGCTGTGGGACCGTTTCGCCGCCAGTTACTGCCTCTGCCATTTTTGGTGCCCAACACTACGGCCGCCTGTTTGGCCTGGTAAATTTATTCTGTATGCTGGGCAACATGATTGGTCCTCCTGCTGCGGCCTGGTCCTATGACCAGTTTAGCTCTTACCGTCCGGTCTGGATCGTCTGCGCGGCTCTTTCTCTGCTTTCCATCGCTTGTATTCTGTATGCCCATCGCTGCTGTAAAAAGGATTCCTACTGGCAGCAGATGTGGGCGTCATCCAAATAGTGATTTTCCAAATTAGATTTAACGTAACACCGTGGCTGAAAACCTTTTTGCGCTCCTAGCTGGATGAAAATCACTGCTAGAGGTTCCTATAGCAGTGATTCCCGCTATATTCTGTATTACAATTCAGAAGTGGTTGCAACGTCTTTCCCTAATCTTGCTGCAATGGCTGAAAAGCTTTTTCGTTCCCTAAGACTGACCTCAATGGCAATCCGGTCACTGAGGGTTAAATGTGAATTTTTAGCCATGGTTTTCTCCGTTTCTGCGCTGCCGTCATCCGGAGAAGACGAAGGGGCTCTGCCCCTTAAGCCCCAATATCTATCGCTTTTGTTTCCAAGAATGCAGCAAAAAAGCAACTCCTGTTGAAAATGCTGCCTTCCCGCAAACCCTATGTGCCGCTCAGGTCGCTCCTCATCGTTACCATCTCCTGCGCATAGGTAAAGCATTATTTTTGTAAGTTACCGTTGGTTGCGCGTCAAGAGCTACTGCAATGTTTGTAAGAGGTTCTTCCGGATACATTTTCGCAAGATTAACTTCAACTACCAGCCCAACCGGAATTTAGTTTTTCTATCAAGTATCGATAGATCTTTCACAGGAGATCCTATCTTGATCCTTTATTTTTTCTCAGAGTTGAATTAAAATAGTACCATTATACATATAAACATCGGTTCACTCCTGCCAAGGACTGCATGTACTACACCTAACGTCCCAGATACTGACTGTGACTCTTATCAATTTTTCACAATACAAGTTACTGATACAAACTTGTCATCTTTACAACATTCCCCTGACAGATCGTCCGGCCAGCAGGGCTCTCTTCGGCTCTCCAGTACCCGCCATTTCGTGCGGATACCATTTCTGCGATTCGATATGCGCCCATCCTCTCATTTGGAACAGCCCGTCCTTTTTCCCTTCCCTGCCGCATGATTTTCCCTTTGGCGCATAGGTTCTTTTGTAAAGAAAGGACGGGATCACTATGAAGCTGTTTCGCCGCAAACCCAAACCAGCGCGGAAAATCCTCTTCCTGCGCAAGCGGTACCTGGCCATCCCCGGGGCCCTGCTGGCCATCTGCGCCCTGTGCCTGGTGACCAACCTACCCGCCTACGTCACCGCCTCCGCCTCCCAGCGCCAGCTGCCCATCTACAGCGTCCAGCGGGACTACAAGGTCTGCGCCCTCACCTTCGACGCCGCCTGGGGGAATGCGATCTTGCGGCACAGTTCAAACCGTTAATAAGGCAGCCCCCACGAAGGGGGCTGCCTTACTTACTGATATAAAAAGGTTCTCAGGCTTCCATGGCGCCGGTCAGCCGCAGGAGCATCACCGCCGCCTGGGCCCGGGTGGTCTGGCCAGTGGGCAGGAGTTTGCCGCCGCTGCCCTGAATGATGCCGCTGCCCACAGCCCAGGACATGGCATCCTCGGCATAGGCTGCCACGCTGCCGCTGTCAGGGTAGGGGCTCAGGCTGCCGCTGGCTGCAGGGCTGCCGCAGTAGCGATACAGAACGGCGGCCAGCTGCTGGCGGGTGATGGGCGCATTGGGGGCGAAGCTGGTCTCGCTGACCCCCAGGACGATGCCTTCCTCAGCGGCCCAGGCCACAGCATCCGCGTAGTAAGCGCTGTCTGCCACGTCCGCGAAGGGGGACGTCCGGACCACGGCAGGCTCCCCTGCCAGACGGTAGAGGACGGTGACCATCATGCCCCGGGTGAGGGTTTTATCCGGGTCGAAGGTGGTGGAAGAAGTCCCCCGGAACAGGCCCTTCTCCACAGCCTTCAGCACATCTTCCTCGGCCCAATGGCCCTTCAGATCTGTGAAGGGGTTCCCGCTGGTCTGGATCTCCCGGAAGGAAACTTCCACCTTGTCCCCGTTCTTCACGGTGACGGAGGCAACCGCCCCCTGGGAGACACCGTTCACCACCACGTCGGCGATCTCATACCCGGCGTCAGGCTTGATGATCACGGTTTTGCCGTCGCTGGAAAGGGCCGCGCTGCCGCCCTGCCCCACATTCACCACAGGCTTGGAGGAAGAAGACGCGCCGGAAGAGGAACCGCCGGAGGAAAAACCCGCGACGGTGAGCGTACCGGTGGTGTTCACCAGGTCGCCGTAGACCTCCTTGCCCGCGGCAGTGCCCAGCATGTACTCTTCCACCTCTGCCTGGCAGGCGGAGCCGGACAGGTTCACCCGGACCAGCTTCTGGGTGGTCTCATCATACGAGATGGTCAGGTACAGCTTGCCGTCCTGTTCTTCCTGACGAACCACAGTACCCTCGGTCTCCAGACTCCGGACGGACTGGCCCTTCAGATCGATGACCACATCCAGGGCCTTGATGACGTTGCCCACCTGGACGTTGGACAGGGTCAGTTCCATCGCGCTCACGTTGGTGCCTGCGGTGGCGGTGACGGTCTCCACGTTCCGATCCTTGCCGGCCAGCTCCTCCTGGGTCAGGCTGGCCTGCCGGAAGAGATCGGCGGTGCCGTCCATGGAGGCGGGGACCTGGGCCCGCAGAGCGGTCAGCGCCAGGACGGAGGGATCGTGGTTGGTGCCGCCGGTGAGCCGCTTGCCGCTGTCGATGGTCTGGCCCCCCAGGGCGATCTGCACGTCGTACTCCGCGTCGGTGGTGCCGCCGTGGCCGCCTCCGGCGGTGCCGCCGTGGTCTGCGTTGAAGATCACCAGGGTTTCGTCCTTGGTGCCGGTCTCTTCCAGGGCGTCCATAACAGCCTGGAAGTATGCGTCGAATTTCTTCAACTCCCTGTAATAGGCATCGGTGTAGTAGCCATTGCTGTGGCCCACACCGTCCATATAGTCAGACTGCATGTAGACCATAGCCGTGTTCTGCCAGTCCTCCGAGCGGATATAATCCGCCACATCCTGCAGATCGCCCAAGTCCTTGGTGGACCCATGGGTGTAGACCGGCGCGTCGGGCTCGATGATTCCGTTGATAATCTGGGTCCACTCGGCAAAGGCCGCGTTAGAGCGGTTGGGGAACGACAGGCCCAGGGCTTCAAACACAGAGGGATAAACCGCCGTTTCCTTGCCGAAGTCAGGATAGTAGAACGCCCCGGTCTTGCCATTGTCGATCTTGTACTCGCTTTCAGCCGCTGCGTACTCCTTCCCGTGAAGGATGGAGGTATAGTTCTGGGCAGAAATGGTAGGGGTCTCACTTCTGGCGGAGTAGCTGGCTGCGCAGTATTCGTTGAAGAGGTTCATGGCGTAGTCATTGGTTCTCTTGGTCAGGATGGCTGCGTCCGCAGTTTTTGCGGTCTTGCCATTGGACGCATAGTACATCTCGTCAGGTTGGAAGCAGATGCCGCCGCCGTCCATAGTGAGGAGCACCACATGCTTGTAGGGGTAGATGGCCGCCTGGGCTGCGATCAGTTTCCCCTTTGCCTCATCGGCAGCCAGAGCCACGTCGCCTGCGCCGATGAGGCCGTCGCCGTTCAGGTCCATGCTGCTGTGGCCATAGATTTTGACGCTGGCGCCTTCCGCGTTCTTTTTGTTGGTGGTCGCGTCGATGGTGACGTTTTCAAAGGCAAAGGCTGCGTCCGCGTCGCTGGTGGTGTCAGCGGCCGCGAAGGTCAGCTTCACCAGGCGGGTGGCGCTGTAGTTGCTGAAGGCATCGGCGGCAACTGCGCCGGTGTACGCCACATGAAGCGTGCCTTTGCCATCGTCGGTGATGGTCAGGCCGTTCTTTGCGTTCTCCTGGCCGCGGAAGGACACCAGAGCCGGATCGTAGGTCAGGTCGAAGGAGGTATTGCCCACGGTCAGGCCGCTGTCCCGGTTCATGTGGATGCTGACGTTAAACAGGCCGCCGGAGGCTGCCTGCCCGGCTGCCACCAGGCCCAGGTTTACGGGCAGGTTTTCCATGTCCACTGCGCTGCGGACAATCACCCGCTTGGCAGTGCTGCCGCCGACGGTGTAGGTAAAGGTGTAGTCCCCTTCCACAGCGGGGGTGAACTTGCCGTCTGTCAGGGAGATCGGGCTGCCGTCGGGGCCGGTAACCGCCACGGTCACCTTTGCGCCGCTGCTGGCCTCTGCGGTGGGCACGGTGCACACCTGGTTCAGGGGCATGGAGCCGATCTCACCGCGGATCTCGATCATGGCAGGCTCCAGGGAGGCATACAGCCTGGCCACCTGCTCGCCGGTCATGGGCTGGCTGTACAGACGGGCCAGAGACACGCTGCCGTCGGCAAAGAATTCCGCGCCGCCGGAGGAATTGCTGTCGCCGCCGATGACGAAGTTCTTGGCGTCGGCGCTGGCAGTCCAGTGGATGGAAGTGCTCTTTGCCGCCTTTTCATCCACCAGCGCGCCGTTCAGATAGAGCTTAACGGTGCTGCCGTCAAACACGCCCACCGCGTGGTACCACTTGCCGGCTTCGATGGCCGCGTTGGGCTGGACATAGCCCTGCCCCTCAATGTTGCAGTAGAACTGGAGCCGGCCGTTTTCCAGACCCAGGCCGATGCCGCCGCCCTGCTGGTTGGAGAACATGTCACTCTCCCCGGTGGCGGGGATCACATTGTAGCAGAACACGCTCTCAATGGTCACGCCCTTCGTCATTTTGCCGTGCTTGGCATCGTCAAAGGGATACAGATAGGCGTCGTAGCTGCCGTTGAAGGCGGCAATGTTCTTGCCCAGTTCCTCGCTGTACTGGATGACGGGGGAGCCGATGGTCTGGGCAGCGTTTGCTGTCTCAGACTTGTCCGCTGCGGTACCGTCGGAGAAGTCCACGTCCATGACATCTGCCGCAGGCAGCGTCACAGCGGCGGCAGGGTCCGTCACCTGGACGGTCAGAACCTTTTGGGCCTGGTTGCCTGCCGCGTCGGTGACCGTGTAGGTCAGGGTATAGGTACCGGCCGCCTCAGGGGTGTAGCTGTAGCCGTTCTGAATGATATTCTCCACATACGCTTCAGGGATCGTGGTGACCGTCCCGCTGGGGTCAGTCAGGGTGATGGACGCTGTGTAGCTGCTCTCCTCGGTAATCGTCAGGGGAGGAACGCTGTAAGCCTGACCCACCTTGCCGGTGGCAGCGGGAGCAGACGCAAACGCCAGCACAGGCTTCCGGGTGTCTCCCTTGGGCAGCTCCCGGGCTGCCAGCGCGGCAATCTGCTGGCTGGTCAGCGCCTGACTGTAGATGCGTGCGTTGGCGATCTTCACGTCGGAGGGAAATTGGAGGGCATTACTGGCGCCGCTGTCTGCGCCGATAAACATTTCGCTGGCGCCGCTGCCCGGCCGGCCGACAGAGCCGCTGGCCGCAACAGTGCTCACCAGTCCGCCGTCCACATACAGCTTCACGCTGCTGCCGTCATAGACGCCCACGGCATGGTGCCATTCGCCGGTGGGCAGCATGGCGGTGCTGGGGGTCTTATAGCCGCCGCCCACATGGCAGAAGAATTTCAGCAAGCCTCCGTCAGTCCCGAGACCATAGCCGCCGGACTGCTGGTTGGAGAGCAGGTCATATTCGCCGGAAGCGGACAGGGTGTTGTAGTTGAAGGTGACCGCAAAGGTCATGCCCCTTTCCAGCTTGCTGTACTGCCCGCTCATGGGATAGCTGAATGCGCTGCTGCCGTCGAAGTTTGCCACGGTCTTGCCCAGAGTCTCGTCCTGGACATAAGTGACCGCGCCGGAACCGCGCTTGGCAGCGGTCAGCTGATTGGCGGAGTCATCCTCGTTGTTTCCGTCGGAGAAGTCCACGTCCAGAATATCGGCGGTGGGCACGTCCACCGTCGTCCCGCTGGCCTCCTGATACGCCTTGGAAACATCTGCCGCGGTCATGGTGCCGGTGTAGACCCGGGCCAGGGCGATCTCGCACTTGGCCTGATACTCCAGAGCGCCGTTGATGGTGGTGTCGCCCCCCAGGAACAGGTAGTGCGGGGGCTCCTTCATGGCGCCGGACGCGGCAACCGTGTCCTTTAGCTCGCCGTTCAGGTAGATCTTCACATTCTGGCCATCGTAGGTACCCACGATGTGGTTCCATTCGTTTGCGGTCACATCGGCCTCCGGCGTCTTGTAGCTGCCGCCGATGTGGGCCCAGAACTGGAGGGTGTTGGTGCCGCTCTTCTGCTCAAAGCAGAAGCCGGCGGACTGGGTGTTGCCCATGGGGTTGTTGTTCTCGGTGTCCAGGGGCTTGTAGTACAGCTCCACGGTGAAGTTCTGGGTGAGCTGGGCATAGTCCCCATCGGTCATGGCATACCGCAGGCCGTCGTCCACGCCGTCGAAAACCGCCACGGTGCGGCCCAGGGTTTCGTCTTTCACAAACTGGGGTTCGCCGTAAACGTCCTGGGTGTGGCCCTTGGCATCCCCGCCGGTGGCGTCCTTGGAGAAGTCCACGTCCAGGATCGCCTGGGCGGGGTAGACAGGCTTATAGCCCTCGCCGGTGGTGACTTTCTCCGGGGCCGTGACAGCCTGGCTGGCTGCGCCGAAGGAGGTGACCGCCTGCACGGCAACCGAGTAGGTGGTATCTCCCTTCAGGTCCTTGACCTTCACCGACCAGTCTGTCTTGCGGGTTTCCTTGTAGTAGTCGGACCAGACCTTGCGGACGGTCTTGTTGCCGGCTTCATCCGTCAGGGTGATCCAGTACTCGTGGATCATGTCCACGTTGGCATCCGAAGCCTCGGCAGCGGCCGGGAACTTCACGGTCATGGAGTCGCCGGTGACGTTCTCCACGGTGACCTGCGCATCCGCTGCAAAGGACGGAGCCTGGCTGCTGGCCGCGCGGCCGCTGGTGTAGGGCAGGCTGGTACTGGAGAAGGTCCAGGGCTCGTCCTCATACATGTACTTGCCCTCGGTCAGGTCCATGCGGTAAATCTTGACCGTATTATTCTCCAGCACATCAATGCGCAGAGCCTGGGAGGCGTATTCCATGTCCTCCGGATAGGTGGAGGCGCTGCCGGTGGTGGGGTCCACCTTCCCGCTCTCGTTTTCAAAGTATGCGCCGATGGTGCTGTCCTGAATGGCGGTGAAGCCGTCATCCTGGCAGATGGACCGGGCGTCCTCCAGGGTGGAGTGGGAGTGGCCGGAAATGTGGATCACCTGGGGATACTGCTCCATCAGGGCGACCATATCCTTGTCGGTGCCCTGGCCGTAGCTGCCGTACCACTCGTTGGTGACATAGGCGGTGTCCTTCACGCCGTGGTGGCCGATGAGGATGACCGGCGCGGTGGGATCCTTGGCGTTGGCGGTCTCCAGCGCTTCCTTCAGCATGGTATAGTTGTTGGTGTAGTTGTTTCCGCTGATGTTCGGATCGAGCTTGACAACGGTGACCGGGCTGCTCGCGTCCCCGAAGGTGAGCACTTCGCTGGCCTTCTGGCCGGTCTTTTCCTCAAAGCGGGTGGAGCCGCCGCTGTAGTAGTCATGGTTGCCCATGGCCAGGTACACCTTGTCCGCCTGGCCCAGCTTGCTGGCGTTGATGGTGCTCATCAGGGTGTCATACTGGGACACGGCGCCGCCGTCGGTCAGGTCGCCCACCAGGAGCACGCCGTCTGCCTGGGGGTCCACCTGATAGAACGCGTCCAGGGCGTTGGCAACTTTCTGCTGGGCGCCGCTGCGGCCGACATGGGTGTCGCTGCCCACAAAGAAGCGGGCCTTGACCCCCTCCCGGGAGGCCTGCTGCCAGGACGTCACATCCGGCGCCGTCCAGGCAAAGGCCGTGGTGGGCAGCACGCCCACCAGCATAACCGCCGCCAGAAGTCCGGACAGCTTTCGTTTCCACTGCATAGTGTTTCTCTTCCTTTCTGTGTTTGCCAAAAGGGTGAATGGGTGCTTTATGAAATCAGCCCTCCAGGCCCTTCAGCCAGGCGGGAAGCTCTGCCAGGGTGTCCAGCACCCCATCGGCCCCGGCCTCCAGGAAGACCCGGCGGGTCCGGTCCTTGGCCGCCTTCTTCTCTTCCGGGGTCAGCGCTTCATACTCCGCCTGGGAATAGCCCATCACGCTGCTGCCTTCCATAACACCGAGGGAAAGGACCCCGGCGTTTTTCCCCTCCTGAATGTCCGCCACGGTGTCGCCCACCTTCACCACCGCCTGCACGGAGGGGATCTGGAAGGCCTGCATGTTGGCGTAGATCATGTAGGGGTAGGGCCGCCCCAGGCCCTGGGTGCTGTCGGGGCTGAACCAGGCATCCGGGGCGTAACCCTGGTCCGCGGCCCCTTTGGTTACCACCGCCATCATGGCGTTGGTGTAGCCGGTGGTGGAGCCGATCCGCAGCCCCAGCTCCCGCAGGCCCATCACCCCTTCCAGGGTGCCGGGCTTGGGAGCGGTAAACTCCGAAAGGCTCCGCATGAGGGAGGTTTCAAACACGCTGTAGATGAGCTCCACTGCCTCTTCCCCGGGTTCGGTCCCGTACTTTGCCCGCCACTGGGCGTTCAGCCGCTCCATGGCCAGCATGGTGCGGATGTGGTCCCGCTTGAGCATCCCCATAGGAGCCCGGATCTCTTCTACCGTTGGGAAGAGCCCGCAGGTCTGAAAGGCCAGGTCAAAGGCCCGCACCGGGGCAAAGCACCCGTAGTCCACGGTGGTGCCCGCCCAGTCCAGGATCACCAGCTGGGTTTTCATGCTGCGGCCACCTCCTTGAGGAAGGTCTCCAGAATGGTTGCCAGAGCCTCAATGTCCGCGGGGTAGATCTCCCCGATGTTCCCCACCCGGAAGGTGTCGGCCTCCATGACCTTGCCGGGATAGAGCACATAGCCCCGGGCCTTGATGTAGTCATACATCTGCCGGAAGGTGAAGGCCGCCCCCTTGGGATAGCCGAAGGAGGTGATGATGGGCCCCTGGACCGCCGGGTCCAGATAGGGGGTGAAGCCCAGGGCGGAGAGCTTTTCCGCCAGGAGCTTCTGGTTGTTGGCGTACCGGGCGTGGCGGGCGGGGATGCCCCCCTCGACCTTCAGCTCCTCCAGGGCCCTGGCGAAGGCCAGCACCACATGGGTGGGAGAGGTAAAGCGCCACTTGCCGTCGGTCTCCATGGTTTTCCACTGGTCATACAGGTCCAGGGACAGGGACCGGGCGCACCCGGCGGAAGCAATGAGCTTCTCCCGGTTGGCCAGGACGAAGGAGAACCCGGGCACCCCCTGGATGCACTTGTTGGCGCTGGAGATGAGAAAGTCGATGCCCCAGTCCCCCACGGGGATCTCCACCCCGCCGAAGGTGGACATGGCGTCCACGATGAAGGTCTTTCCGGCCTGCTTCACCACCTGGCCCACCGCCTGCACGTCGTTGAGAATGCCGCTGGTGGTCTCCCCGTGGACCATAGCCACGTGGGTAATGGCAGGGTCGGAGGCCAGAATGGCCGCCACCTTGTCCGCCTGGGGAATTTTGAAGTTTTCCTGCTCATAGAGGACAAAGTCGACCCCCGCGTGGCGGCAGATCTCCGCCATCCGCAGGCCGTAAGCCCCGTTGGCGGCGATGAGGACCTTATCATTTCTTCCCACCACGGAGGTGAGGACGGACTCCACCCCGAAGGTACCGCTGCCCTGCATGAGCACGGCGGTGTACTGGGGCTCGGCCACCTGGCCCAGCTCCAGCAGGGTCCGGCGGATGGTCTGGGTGATCTTCTTGTAGTCGTCGTCCCAGGTGCAGTGGTCAACGAGCATTTCCTGCTTCACGGTCTCCGTGGTGGTCAGAGGGCCGGGGGTCAGCAGCTTGTACTGGTTCATGTTTCTTGCTTCCTTTCCTGTTGTGTTTTGGTGGCGGGCAGTCCCAATCTGCCCACAGAAAAAGGGCGCGTATTCTGCGCCCTTTTTCTGCTGCTTTGGGGAAATCAAGGCTTGGCAGCCTCGGAAATGTCCTGGTGATGCTTGTACAGCTCGAAGGTCAGCGGCTCCTCAAAGACCTTGGGATAGGCGGACTTGTTGGCCGCGTCGGAGCTCTCGCCCTCATACAGGGGGTTGGGATACACCGACTGCAGCTCGGTGCGGGCGTTGTCGATGATGCACTGGGCCATCTCCATAGCCAGGGGGTTGGTCTCCTCCCCCTTGTCGATGACGGCCACGGACTCCGTCAGGGAGAAGTTGCCCTCGGTGGGGTCCACATAGTCGATGGGCATGCCCTCGGCCTTGGCGGCTACGGCCTGGTGGCGCAGGCCGAAGCCCACGGCGATTTCCCCGGCCTGGCACAGCTTCAGGGGGGCGGAGCCGGAGGACTCAATGTGATCGCCGGCGTTCACATAGATGTCGTGGAGGATGCTCTGGGCCTCTTCCTCTCCATAGGCGGATACCAGGGCCTGCATCAGCAGCCAGGCAGTGGAGGAGGACTGCACGTCGGTCACAGCCAGGAAGCCTGCGTACACGGGGTCAGCCAGGTCCTTCAGGCAGGTGGGCATGGGCAGGTTGTTTTCCTCCATCAGCTGGGTGTTCACGATGATGGCGCCCTCCTGGGAGGTGATGGGAGCGGTGTAGGAAGGAACTTCCTCCAGGGTGTTCACGTCAAAGGTCAGGTCCAGGAACATATGGTTCTGATCCTGGGCGCTCTGGACATAGAAGGTGCTCATGGTGATCATGTCGGCCTCCAGGTCGGTGCCCTCCGCCAGGAGCTTGCCCCCCAGCTCGGAGGTGCCGAAGGTCTCAAAGACGTACTGGCCCTCATAGCCGCCGGCGTTCAGGGCGTTGGTCATGGCGGTGATGGCCTCCTCGTCGGCGTTGGAGTAGATGACCACCTGCTTGGCGCTGGCGGTATCGCCGCTGCCGCCGCTCTCACCGGCGGTCTGGCCGCCGCAGCCAGCCAGCAGGGCGCCGGCCAGGGTCAGGGAAAGTCCCAGGGACACAAATTTTTTCCAGTTCATGATTTCAGTTTCCTTTCTCTTCGGTTTGCTTCGTTGCTTTCTTTTCGCGGTTATTTGCAAGCCATGTAAAGATGGCCTTTGCAAGCAGGTTGGTGGCCAGAATCAGCAGGGAGAGGACGAAGACCTCGTTGTACTGGTTGACGTACTGGAGCTGCTTGATCTTGGCGGTGAGGATCATGGTCCTGGAGCCCACGATGAAGATGAGGGCGCTGATGGTGACCATGGAGTTAATGAAGTAGTAGCTGAACACCTCGATGAGGCTGGCCGCCGCGTTGGGGGTCACCACCCGGAAGATGGTCTTGGGCCAGCTGTCCCCCATGAGCAGGGCGGTGGTCTCCCACCCGGCGTTCATCTTGGACAGGGCATTCTTCATCATCAGGTAGGGGGTAGAGAAGTAGTGGACGATGTTGCAGAGGATCATGAGCACGAAGGTGTTCTGCAGGCTGGTCCCCCGAAAGCAGAACAGGAAGGCCAGGCCCAGCACCATGCCGGGGATGGTGTTGGTGACCAAGGCTACCGAGTCCATGGTCTGCTTGCAGGCCCGGGGCAGGGTGCTCCGGGCGGTGATGAGGGCGCTGCCGTAGGCCGCCAGGGTGCCGAAGAAGGCGGTGAGCAGGGCCATGGCCAGGGAGTGGAGATAGACCTTCCGCAGGTCCTTGTCCGCAAAGACCGAGGCAAAGTGCTCCGGGGTGAAGGTGCGCTGGTAGGGCCAGTTCTGGACCATGGGCACCAGAAAAATCACCACGAAGATGGACAGGAGCATCAGCCCCAGCACGGTGCCGGAAATCCCCCAGGCTCCGTCCCGCAGGGGATTCTTCTTCAGCTCCGCGCTGCTGACCTTGTCGTAGCGGATGTTGTACCGCTCCAGGAACCGCAGCAGCAGGATACTCCCCACCGAGGGCAGCAGCATGATGACGGCCACCACAGCCCCCCGGTTAAAGTCGGGGATGCCCCCCAGCATCTGGTTGTAGAGCACCGTGGCGATCACGTCGAACTTGCCCCCCACAGAGGCGGGGATGCCGAAGTCGGTAAAGCACAGGAAGAAGGCCTGGACAAAGGCTCCCGCCAGGGTGCCCAGCAGCGGCCGGAGCACGGCGATCCAGAAGGTGGACAAGGCCCCGTCTCCCATGGCCTTGGAGACCACCAGGGTCTTTTTGTCCACATACTCCATGGTGTTGCAGATGAGCAGAAAGGCCACCGGCACGGTGTAGATCACGTAGCCCACCAGCAGGCCCCAGAAGCCGTAGATGTTAAAAAGCTGGAACCCCAGCAGCTGGGTGATAAACCCCTGCTTGCCGAAGGAGTAGATGATGGCAAAACCGTAGGTGATGGTGGGAATGAACATGGGCAGGGTGGCCGCTCCCCGCAGGGCGGTTTTGACCCACCCGGGCAGCCGGGTGTAGTGGACGGCATAGGCCAGGACGAAGGCCACCAGCACCGCCACCACCGCTGCGGCGGCGGAAACGGCGAAGCTGTTAAGCAGGGTCTGGCCGAAGTTCCGGCTGGTGAACACCGCCGTGTAAAATTCTCCGGTCATTCCCTGTTCTCCCCAGAAGGACTTGACCAGCAGCCGCAGAACAGGAACCGCCAGAAACGCGGCAAACACCAGGACCAGCACGGTAAAGATGAGCTTCAGCTCCCGGTTTTTCTGTCTCATGGCCGGTTACACCGCAGCGCCGGCCAGGGAGGCGGAGCCGAAGAGGTCGAAGATGTTATTGCGCTTAATCTCCAGCTGGTTGAGGATGAACTTGCGGACGAAGTCGTTTTCCGGCTTGTGGATGATCTCCGCCGGGCGGCCATACTGGGCGATGGTGCCCTGGTCGATGATGAGCACCCGGTCGGAGAGGGTAAGGGCCTCCTCCGGGTCGTGGGTGACGATGATGGTGGTGAGGCAATACTCCCGGGCGATGGTCTTGATCCGCTCCTTGATGGACTCTTTAATCACCCCGTCCAGGGCGGAGAGGGGCTCGTCCAGCAGGAGGATGCGGGGCTTCATCACCAGGGTCCGGGCCAGGGCCACCCGCTGCTTCTGGCCGCCGGAGAGCTGATTGATCCGCTTGTTCAGGTGCTCCCGCAGCTCCAGCAGGTCGATGAGCTCCTCCACCTCCTCCGGGGAGGAGATGCCCGGCTTGTTTTTCAGGCCGTAGGTGATATTTTTGTAGACATTCAGGTTGGGGAAGAGGGCGTAGTCCTGAAAGACGATGTTAAATCCCCGCTTTTCCATGGCCGCGTGGGTCAGGTCCTCTCCGTTGTAGCGGATGGTGCCGCCGTCGGCCTCGATCAGGCCCAGGATCAGGTTCAGCAGGGTAGTCTTGCCGCAGCCGGAGGGGCCTAGAATGGAGACAATCTCGCCGTCCTGGACCTGGATGGAAATATCCTTGAGCACAGGCACGCCGTCAAAGGATTTCTGAATGTGATCGAGTTCTAACATATGGGTCTTACTCCTTTCTGCCCGGCAGGGGGCAGTTTGCTGTGCTGTTCTTCATTACGGGGTCAGTGTAGCAGACCCCCTTCCGGCTTTTCCACCAGGGGGCAGTAAAACCTCCTTAAAGGCTTGGTTAAATGCGGTCAGAAAATCCGGGGACCCTTGTAACTTTCGGGTCCCCGGATTGGGGTTTGGTGCTATGGCTCCTTGTATTCCCGCCCGGCGATCACCGCGCCGCTCTTGTCCAGGCTGTGGGAAAAGGTCTTGTAGTCGCTGAGGATGATCTCCATGTACAGCAGGTCCACCACCGCCAGGTCCGCCACCCGGGAGAAGATGGCGCTGCCGTAGATGGTCCCCCCTGCGGCCCCGGTCCACAGGCACAGGTCCGCCTGCCGGGCCACCGGGGAGTCCTTTTCCCCACACACCCCGATGGTGAACGCCCCCGCCCGCCGGGCCAGCCGCAGGGCCTTCTCCGTGTCCGCCGACCGGCCGGACCGGGAAAAGGCCACCGCCGCGTCGGCCCCGGTAAGATGGGCCGCCCCGATTTGCTGGAGGTAGGGGTCCGTGTTCAGCCGGCAGGGCAGGCCCAGGTAGGTGAGCTTGGTGAGCAGGTCGTTGGCCGGGGTCAGGGAGTTTTCCACCCCGTAAATGTCCACCAGCCGGGCTCCCGCCAGGGCTTGTGCCGCCGTCTCCAGGTCCCGGGGCGGCACCGCCTTCAGGGCCTGCTCCAGCAGTTCCCGGTGGACCTCCATGGCCTTCAGGGGCAGGTCCTCCGCCCGCTCCCAGGGCTGCAGGCCAAACCCCTCCAGCAGGGTAAAGCCCGGCCCCGTGGGCCCCTCCGTCAGGGCCGCCTTGAAGGCCCGGTAGCCGGGAAAGCCCAGGGCCCGGACGCAGCGGATCACCGTGGGCTGGCTGACCCCGGCCAGCCGGGCCAGTTCTCCGATGGTCAGCTCCGCGTCCTTTTCCCGGTTGGCCAGCAGGGCCTCTGCCACCTTCTGCTCCGAGGGCCGCAAAGAGGCATAGGCCCCCTTAACCCGGTCCTCCCAGGATATCCTTTGGTTCATGGAAACCACCTCCTGTTCTCCCCGGGCCGGTCGGAAAATTACAAAACCTGTTTTATCTCTTGTAACTCTCCGGAAAAACCTTCTCCAGCCCTGGTTTTTTCTCCATTTTACGGAAGGTCTCCCCCCCTTTCCATCAAAAAACTGCAAAATTCAGGTTTGACTCCGGTTAAAAGCCTGTGCCAGCCTTTTCAATTCTCTCCTATGAAAAAACAAACCGCGCCGGAAAATGGATCGGCAGAGTTTCTCACCCGAAGGCAGCAAAAAGGACCGCACGTTGTGAAGATGACTCACTCCGTGCGGTCCTTTTACAGACAAAGTTTCCGTGCCCCGTCAGATACAGGCATCAGCCAGCGGGGATAAAGGAATAAAACAAAATGCAGAGCAGCAGCAAAAGCCCTGCCACACTGATCACACCTCCCACCATCACACGTTTCGCCTGATAATAGCCCCTGAACAGCCTGGGGAGGGCGTTGGGAACGGTCCGGGTCTCGCGAATCACCGCGTCTGAAAGCTGGGCGTTTCTGATCTGGTAGTGCCGTCTGGCATCCTCCGGGTCTGCCGGCTTACGCAGAGTAATCGTCACAGAGACCAGGATGGAGACCACCATACTGAAAATGTAAGGGTTGATATTCCAGGGAAGGGAGAACTCCTGGACTGCCATGAGCACTTGCAGGATGGTAAGCGTCAAGGCCCCCGAGAGCATACCATAAAAAGCTGCGGTAGAGTTATAGCGCCGCCAAAGCAGGCCCATCAGGATCGTAGGCAGCCAGCTGGCCGCAAAAATACCACAGGCAAAGATGGAGAGATCGAAGCTGTTGGTGGGTTGAAGGTACGCAACCGCCCCGCCGATCCCGATGGCAAAAACCTGAGCGATTCTTGCCCGCTTCAGGTCATTCAAATCCTCCGTCTTTTTCTGGTTCAGCAGCCCGTGCAGGTCCCGGGAGATGGAGAATCCCGCCAGGCAGAACAGAACGGAAGCCGTGGAAATTGCCGCCGTAAGGATCCCCGCCACACCGATCAGGCCCAGAATAAGGGGGGCATGGTTCCGAACCGCCTGAAAGATCACCCGCTCCTGGGGGACGATCCCCGGCTCCACGCCTTGCATAAGGCCGGCAGTAAAATAGAGAAGGAAGGAAATCAAGGCGATGAGCGCCACGCTGATGACGGTTGCTTTGAAGACTGCAAAGTCATTTTTCGCAGGGAAGACCCGGGTGATGATCACCGGAGAGCCAGCAAAAAACGTAAACCACAGAATCGTTTGCGAGATCCGGTATCCAGTGGACATATCATGGATACCCTGAACAGACCAGAACGCTTCCGGAAGCCTCTGGACGGCTTCCGGGTAGAGATTATATATGACGACGGGACAAACGACAAAAGCCGTTACCAGCACCACAACGAACATAAGGGTGTCTGTCATCATAATTCCCCAGGTTCCTCCCGGCACACAGAAGAACATGATTGCCAGGGTGAAGATCAGGATGATCCACCCATAGGAGAAGCCCGTGGCCTCACTGAGGACCGTGCCAATGGAAACCAGCTGACCAATGCCGTAGATTTCCATGACGGTCACCATAATAATCAGGGCCAGGCAGGTAACATTGTTGTCCGAGAACCGTTTGGCGAAATAGTCCGGCATCGTGTAGCAGCCGATGGCTTTCATTTTCCGTCCGATGAACAGGATTGCCACCAGCATACCAAACCAGGCCCCCGGCTGCGCGGTGGTAAGCAGAAGAAAGGGGCCGTTCTCATAGCAGACGCCCGGGCCGGAGCTCATGGTCACGGCGCTGATGTAGGACATGCAGATGCCGCAGACCAGAAAGAGCGTCGGCGCCTTTTCCTCCATCACATAAAAGCTGTCCCCATTGCGTATCTTCCGCGCCATGCACAGGCCCACAACGCCGAACACAAGCAGGATCACCAGCATGGTAAGAGAAACCAGATTCACGGTTCATCCTCCTCTCCCCATAGTTGCTCGGGACTGCTGTCCCAGGGCTGGCTGCGGCTCAGCTCCCGAAGCAGCGGCAGGTACTCTTTTTTTAAAATGTAAATTCCAGCGCCTGCCGCGGTCAGGACCGCGCCGATGGTCAGGAGAGCAAATACTACCACAGGTAATCATCCTTTCTGGTCTGGGTGTCAAATTCCTGGCGGAACTGCTCTGAAATCAGGTATTTCATATAGGTAAGGAACAGTTCCTGCCGGCTTTTCACCCCTAACTTGGCGTACCCGTTCTGGAAGTGAGACTTGACGGTAAAGAGACTGATATGCAGGGTCTCGGCGATCTTTTGGTTTTCCATGCCTTCCAAGGCCAGCCGGATGAGATCCAGCTCCCGGTTGGTCAGGCTGTATTGGCGGCGAAGGGTTTGGAAAAATCGTTGCTGAATCTGCTCTGCGGCGGGCACGGTGGGAAGGGACCGGTCGGGGTCGGGGGACTTCTCCCGGGAGAAAATGACCACAAATTCGTACGAGAGCGCCCCCTGCACATCCGGGTGGACGATCATGCTGATTTTGGCGGTGCCGTCCAGAAGGGGGATTTGCCGGAAGTCAGGCGGACCGGAGGCGTCTCCGGAGAGCTCGCCGTCCTCCTTCATCTCCTGGCAGCAGTTCCGGATGGTGCGGAAAAACTCCCGCTGCCGGGCCGGGGCAGATTCCAGCTGCAGGAGGAAGCGTTCCGCAGATTCGTTCCCCTCCCGGACCGACAGTGCTCCGTCCAGGATCACCATAACGTCCGGAATGGTCTTATAGACCTTTTGCGCCAGGTCCGCCTGGACCGCCAGATGATTAAACCGGATGGAGGTCTCGATGCCGGCGGAGAAATGGTCGTGGAGTCGTTCCATGATGGCAACCTCTTTGGGGCTGAAATCCGCAAAAATCCTGGAGCGGAAAAGCATAACCGTTCCCAAAGGAGTCCCTGAGGCGCCGCGGCTGTTGAGGACCAGCCGATATTCAATGTCATATTTGCGAAGAAATTCCTGATAAAACCGGGCGTTCTGCCGCTCCTCCGGGTGGATGCGGCTGCTCTCCAGAAAGACCTTTTCCTGGCTCTGGAAAATCTGCCAGCTCAGATAGTCCAGCTGAGAATAGGTGCTCAGATATTCCCGGATCATGGTTCCGCCGCACCGGACCTCCGCGCAGAGAGAACACTGCCGGCGGCCCTCTTGATAGAGGAACACCACCGCCTTCTCGTAAGGGACAATCTTACCCAGCATTTGTAAAAACTTTTGGGACATCACATTAAGATCCCGCACCGACTGGAACAGGAACACAATGTCCATCAAAGTATTCATTTCTGATAGATTCAGGGAGGGTTCCATAGTACCAGCCTCTCACTTTGCTCCTGAGAGCGATCGTGGGTGGAACGCAGGCAATCCGGAAGCAGGACGCGTCCGGATTACCTACAGAAAAGAGAGATAGTATGAATAATATACAGGAGAATTTGGAACTTGAAAAGAGGAAACTTTTTCAGGTGAAACAGGTCGGTTATGCCTGATATACGATCTGGCCGTCCAGCACGGTCATAAGGATCTCCAGGTTCAGGATGCCTTCCGGCTGGGTCTCCAGGGGGTTCAGACTCAGGACGGCGAAATCAGCCATCTTGCCGGGGGTAATGGAGCCTTTTTTATGCTCCTCAAAGGTGTGGTGGGCCCCCGCCATGGTAAAGGCATACAGGGCCTGTTCCATGGTGAGGCATTCCTTCCTGCCGCAGTCCTGACCGGCGATGGTCCGGCGGACGGTGGCGGCATACAGCCCGTATTTGGGATGACAGCTTTCAATGGGGCAGTCGCTGCCGATGGAGACCGGGATCCCCATTTGGAAACAGGTCTGCATGGGGAATTCATAGGCGACCCGTTCCGCGATGGCGCTGACATGGGATTTCCCCAGGAAGTAGAGGAAGGCGGGGTTCATGTTGATGTCAAGCCCCAGCTTCTTCATCCGCTCCAGCAGCGGGGGATAAGACATGGAAGCATGTTCAATCCGGTGCCGGTGGTCTGTGCGGGGGTTGGCCGCCTGGGCGGCCTCATAGGCGGTGAGGATCATATCCAGGGTGTGGTCGCCGATGCCGTGAATGGAGATCTGATATCCGGCGTCGTGGGCGGTTCGGACCTTCTCGTTCAACTCCTCCTGCTCCATGTAGGTTAGCCCCTTGCCATAGGGGGGAACCAGGTAGGGCTCGGTCATGCCGGCGGTCATACCGCCCAGGGAGCCGTCCATAAAGAACTTCACGCAGCCGAAGCGGAACCGGTCGGTGCCGAAGTTGCTGGGGATACCCATGGCCCGGATCTGGTCAGAAACATCGGGGGACATCAGGGCGGAGGTGCGAACCGTGAGCAGGCCGCTCTGGCTGCTCTCGCACCAGGCAGGGATCTCACCGTGGATTTCCAGCAGGGTACTGCCGTCGCAGGTGCTGGTGATGCCATAGGAGTTGTAAACCTTGCTGGCCAGTCCGATGGCGGCCTTCAGGTCTTCCTTTTCCGGGGCGGGAATGACGCTTTTCACAAACGCCTGGGCGTTGTCCTGGAGCAGTCCCGTCGCCTGGCCCCGTTCGTCCCGGACGATGCAGCCGCCCTGGGGATCGGGGGTGTTTTCAGTGACTCCACCCAACTCCAAAGCCATGCGGTTGGCCACCACCATGTGGTAGCAGGTGCGGGTAATCATCACCGGGTTGTTGGGAGCGGCCTGGGTGAGATCGTCCGCGGTGGGCGCACGTCCCTCCTCCATGCGGCTCTCGTCCCAGCCCCAGCCCCGGATCCATTCGCCGGGCTTCATCTGCGCCGCCCGCTGGGCAATGAGTTCCTTCATTTTGGCGATGCTGGGGCAGACCTCGGGGGTCAGGTCCACCGTGGCCAGCTCCAAACCGTACTGAAGCAGATGGCTGTGGCCGTCGTTGAAGCCGGGAACCATGGTCTTGCCGTCCAGGTGGATGGTTTTTGTGCCGGGGCAGGCCAGCTCTTCGATCTCCTGCCGGGTTCCCACAGCCAGGATACGGCCGCCGGATACGGCCACAGCTTCTGCTTTCGGCAGAGCCGGGTCCATGGTGAGAATGGTGCCGCCGGTAAAAATTGTATCAGCTTTCATCATAATAGGATCCCTTTCTTCCCTGTGTTTGGTCTCCGGCGGTCAGCTGGCCCGGGAGGCAGCTTTCTCCGCCAGTTTTTCCTTCATTCGGAAAAATCGCATGGTGAGCTTGTCCAGGCCGCCCCGGTAGTAGTCAAAGACCTGGATGTCCTGGTGGCCGCCGACCTCCAGCTCTACCAGAGCCAGGGGATACCAAACCAGCCGTTCACCGGGCAGGACCCGATGGGGAGGCGGTTTGATCATGCGCTTGGTGTCAACCAGCGCTTCCAGCCGGGCGGTCTCCCGGGCCTCCGCAGCGGAGACCTCCTGATCCATGAAGATGGCGCGGGTCTGGACCTGGGCGGTCTCCAGCTTCCCCTTGAGCAGCATGCCGCGGTTGGTGATGGCGTTTACCATGATGGTGTAGGTCTTTTGGACGGTGCCCTGTCTGGGGGCCTGGAGATCCATCTCCACATCCACAAGCCAGAAGGGAATGTACAGGGGGACTGAGGAGAGCCATTTGAACTGTTTGCGGAGAAAGGCGGGCTTGCGAACCTTTTCCACGCTTTCCCGGGCAGTGGCCTCCGTAAAAAACGGGCAAATGATTTCCGCATGTTTAACCGTCTGTGTATTCATGGTTTGCTCCTCCTATCTGTGGCTCTGTGGGAGAGGGACGCTGCGATCTTATTTGCGTTGATTCTGCTCCTGCTGGAGCTTTTTGGCTTTTTCTGCCTTGATGGGGGCCACCAGCTCCAGAAAGCCCTTGACAGCTACGATGATAACGGTGGCAGTACAGATGATAAGCGCCAGATAGAACATAAATTGAACGACCATGGGGGTACCTCCTTTACCTTGGGTGTGTCCGTCGGGATCAGTGGATTCAGATGTCCTCATCCACTGTGCTCAGCTTGGAATACAGGGTCACATTGACCAGTTCGTCGGGTTCGGGCTTCTGGATAAGGCTGAAGATGATAATGGCGACGAGAGAAGCGATCAGGCCCACCATGATCACGGGGAAGCCGTTGGCCAGGAGCATATAGTCGCCCCCGTGGGTGAGGGACCAGATGCAGGTGATCAGGCCGGTCAGGCCGCCCACCCAGCAGGCCATGACGCCGCCGAGCTTGGTGGCGCGCTTCCAGAAGAAGGCCGCCAGCACGGGAATGAGGACGCCGCAGGCGGTGAAGACGTTGCCCATCTGGAAAAGGATCACCAGGTTGGGGATGGCCAAAGCGCCCACGATACCGAAGACGGCGACAATGACAACGCCCACGCGGCCAACCTTCACCAGCTGCTTCTGGGTGGCATTCTTGTTGATGAAGGATTTATACACATCGTTGACGATCAGGGGAGCGCCGCCCATGAGGAAAGCGGAGCCGCAGGAAAGGACGGCTGCCATGTAACAAACCAGGAAGAAGACCCCGGCGCCGGTGGGCAGGACATTGATGAGGAAGTAGAAGAAGACCGAGTCGCTGGCCAAATCCAAGGGGATGGGGATGATGCTCAGCTCAGCTCCGGTGCGGAGCATGATGCCCGCCAGGAAGGGGAGCATGGTGAAGAAGATCGCGATGAAGTTGCCCAGACTCAGGCACTTAAAGGCCACGTCAGGCTTGGAGGCGGCGAAGACCCGCTGGAACGCCCACTGGTCAGCCAGGTAGTAGAAGCCCATGCACAGGAAGTAGTTGAGAATCATGTTCCCCGGCAGGTCAAAGGGGTTGAAGGAGAAGCCCTCTGTGCCGGCCATGGTCTGCTGGGCGATAGAAAAGGCCTGCAGAATGTGTCCGTCAGAAACCATATACATCCCGATGACGGCCAGAAGGATCATCACCAGACTCTGGAGCAGAGACTGGAACCACTCCACCACGATGGAGGCCATCATGCCGCCGATGGCAACATAGCCCACCAGGATCACGAAGCCCACGGCCATACCGGTGGTCAGGGAGACGCCGAATCCGGTCTGGAAGATGAGCCCCAGGGCCATGATCTGCAGGCCGACGATAAAGCCCATGCGGAAGAAGACGAACAGGACCGAGGGGATGCGGATGGCGTTGCCAAAACGGAGGGCCAGGAAGTCCGGGATGGACACCAGGTGGTATTTGGCGCCCAGAATGGACAGCCGCTTGGCGAAGAGCAGGACGAAAATCAAAAGGAAGATGCAGGCGGGCATGATGGCGAAGTAGCGGATCATACCGAACTGCCAGCCGTAGCCCAGATAACCGGCAATCGAGGAGCCGCCGAAAACGCCGCCGATCCAGGAGCCAATGAGCACCCAGAAGCCAACGGCCCGGCCGGACACCAGGTATTCGTCCAGGTTTGTGGTTTTCTTGTTGTAGTAGAGGGCGAGCATCCAACATAATACGATGAAGACGGCTACGCCAATGAAGGTTAGGATCATTCTTGACATGCTATGTTCTCCTCCTTATCTTTTTCTTTTCTCTGATGATGGGTGGGAAATCCTTGGGTGGGCTTTTGGCCTTCTATCTGCTTTTAGTATATTGGGTTTCTCTTCCAGGGGGAATCCGCCGGAGGAACGGTTTTTTCTCTCCCGGAGACTCATACCTGGGTGTGAGTTTTCCCGCTCCACCGGTCAAAGGAAAAAGAGATAGAGACAGATCATGGAGACCGTCATGGCAATGACCGTGGCGGGGACCGCGGTGCGGCAGTATCGGCCCCAGCCGATGGGGTGGCCGTGTTTGGCGGCAATGGCGGTGCCCACCACATTGGCAGAGGCCCCAATGGGGGTCGCGCTGCCGCCGATATCCGTCCCCAGTGCCAGGGTCCAGGCCAGCGGGTCCAGCCCCATGCCTTGGGTGGCAGCGATGGAGCGGATCACCGGCACCATGGTGGCGGCGAAGGGAATGTTGTCCACAAAGGCAGAGGCAACGGCCGAAAGCCACAGGATGATGACTAGGATCACCACCGGGTTTCCGCTGCCGGCGCGGGAGATCAGGCCGGCCAGCAGTTCCAGAATCCCCGTCTGCTCCAAACCGCTTACGGTGACAAAGAGCCCGGCAAAAAACAGCAGGGTCCGCCAATCCAAACGGGACAGCAGGCTTTTGGGCCCCCGATAGGAGGTGAGGAGGGTGAGACCTCCGGCAATCACACCCACGGAAGCCACGGACAGGCCGGTGGCCCCATGGGTCACCAGCAGAACCACAGTGAACAGGAAGACAAAAACGCTGCGGTAAAAGTGCGGACGGCTCACAATAGCGGAGGACGGCGAAGGAACTTTGGGCCGGGGGGCGCCTCTTCTGCCCATGGAACGGGCGGTAAAAAGGAGAAACGGGAGCACTGCGGCCATGGAGATCCAGGCGATGACGCCGGTGTGACAGAGGAAATCCGAAAAGGTGTATCCCAGGGCGGTGCCGATGATAATGTTGGGGGGATCGCCGCTCATGGTGGAGGCTCCTCCCAGGTTGGCAGCAAAGATCTCTGCCAGGATCAGTGGCACCGGATCAAAGCGCAGCAGCTGGGACAGCTCAACGGAAACCGCCACCAGGAACAGAATCACCGTGATGCTGTCGATGAACATGGACAGAAATGCGGAGAGGAACACGAAAACCAGAAACAGCGGAATGGTCCGGTACCCCACCGCCTTGGCCAAAACCATGCACAGCCAGCGGAAAAAACCGGTGTCCTCCAACCCCTCCACCATAATCATCATTCCGGCAATAAAAAGAATGGTCCCCCAGTTAATGCCGGTGGAGGACGTTCCTCCGTGTTGACGGGAAAACCAGAATCCGGGCTCCAGAAGACTGTGCAGAGCAAGGGCTTCGCGCAGCGCCTGGGAACTCTGCATGGTCAGAAGGAAGACAAAAATGATGGTCAGCAGCGCAGCGGCTGTGGTCGTGATATGCCGGGGGATCTTTCCGGAGACGATGCAGACAAACATGCCTAGGAAAATAAAAACTGCGAAAATCTGGCTTAGCATGGATATATCCCTCCTTGAAACAGGTTCAATCGATACCTTTATCCTATCGGACAAGCTCTTATGACACCATCGGCTCCGGGGACCAATTCAAGCCGTGCCCAGGGAGGATTTTTTGCGCTGGCTGCGCGAAGGACGGCCACCCGGAGCAGAGCAATCTCCGCGCTGAAGTCAGCATCAGTCCTTGTAAAAAATGATTCAACATGGCAAAAAGCCCTCAGGCAACGCGCATCTGTCTGAGGACTTATCCCTTTCACACGATGTTCACTTGTTCTCCATCCAGGAGAATGGGGGCAATAAATCCACCCGCTTGCGTTCTGCCCGTCGCCTGTTCCCACAGGCGCCGGAAACTTTGAACAGCCCGTCCTTTTTCCCTCCCCTGCCGCATGATTTTCCCTTTGGCGCATAGGTTCTTTTGTAAAGAAAGGACGGGATCACTATGAAGCTGTTTCGCCGCAAACCCAAACCAGCGCGGAAAATTCTCTTCCTGCGCAAGCGGTACCTGGCCATTCCCGGGGCTCTGCTGGCCATCTGCGCCCTGTGCCTGGTGACCAACCTGCCCGCCTACGTCACCGCCTCCGCCTCCCAGCGCCAGCTGCCCATCTACAGTGTCCAGCGGGACTACAAGGTCTGCGCCCTCACCTTCGACGCCGCCTGGGGCAACGAGGACACCCAGGCCCTCATCGACATCTTCGACCAGTACAACGTGAAGGTCACCTTCTTTGTGGTGGGGGACTGGGTGGAGAAGTACCCGGAGTCGGTGAAGGCCCTGGCCGACGCAGGCCACGAGGTCATGTGCCACTCCGACAGCCATGCCCACTTCAACAGTCTCTCCGCCGACCAGATCGTGGCGGACATCAGTTCCTGCTGCGACAAGATCGAAGCCGTCACCGGCGTCCGCCCCACCCTCTTCCGCGCCCCCTTCGGGGAGTACGACGACCACGTGGTCACCACCGTCCGCGGCATGGGCCTGGAGGTCATCCAGTGGGATGTGGAACCATTGGCAGCACCTGCAAGGGCTTGAGGGACAAGGCTTTTTCTGCGTTCTCACCCAAAGCAAAAAGACACGATTTGCATCGTGTCTTTTTTTGTTCAGGTCAATATGTATCACATTGCCACTCTTTTTTCGATCCCCTCCATCACGTCCCGGATCTTTCTCCCGCACCAGAAGTTCAGATCGTGGCGGACCCGCTCACACCCCGAGGGAGGGTCGACAACCAGCGGAGCGGGTCCGTTTCTCGCCCCACATTTTTGATCAAAGAGTTCGCAGCTCTTCTCCGGTTTGACTTGAGATATTTCGAGTATTTCTATGATTCGTTCCGTTTTTCGTGCTTTCGGCTGTCTGTTCTTTTAGGAGGGGCTCAACTTATGTTCGGCGTTATTCTTTGCTTATGTTGCTCATTTCCTGATCCGTTCTCGGTGACAGACGCGCCTGTTGCCAAATCCAGACCCGGACGGAACATCTTTAAATATAAAGGATTCAATCCCACACCAATCCCAAAAACAAAAGCAGTGCCTGAAACGAGCAGGCAAAAACGGTTTAAAAGAGACCCGCAGAAGTACCAAAAAGCGCCCAAGAGGGCACAAAAGGTCCGACTGAAGTTTTCACGGGTTGGGAGAATATGCCCAGCCGGATAAAACAACTCAATAACCGGGGGTATCGAAGGTAGTATCGCGCTTGATCTGGGTTCAAGAGACCGGATGTTCGAGTCGCCCCACTCGGACCAAACACCTCTGAAATCAACTGATTTCAGAGGTGTTTTCTTTGTTTATTTCGGCGCAGAATTTGAGGACAGTTATATGAATTCGATGGCTTATTGTAATTTTTACCCAATTATATTATAATTGATTATCGGTAGGCCTTGTGCCTGCAATGCCAGCCGTACGGGATGCCCGTGCGGTTTTTATATTGTATCTTACTGAGGAGGATATAAAATGGCAGAAGCAAAAAAGTATATTTTCGAAAAACTCACGCCTGTGACCGACAGTGACATTAGCGTCTATGAGTCAGCCATAGATTTTGTTTTTGAGAATGACGATGTTAAAAATATTGCCATTTCTGGTGCCTATGGCGCAGGAAAGAGCAGTGTGCTCGCCTCCTATAAAGCCAAACATCCCAGCACAAAATTTTTGCATATTTCTTTGGCACATTTTCAAGACAACCAAAACAATGCCAATTCTGATGAACCCATTAAAGATTCCATTCTTGAGGGAAAAATCCTCAATCAACTAATCCACCAAATACCAGCGAAGAAGATTCCTCAAACCAATTTCAGAGTAAAGAAGTCTACCGGAAATGGCACCATCTTCTGTTACACTGCAGCGACTGCGTTTTTCTTGGTATTTTTATTGCATATTCTGTTTTTCGACAATTGGTCGCAGTTTGTTAGCACTCTTCCCGAAGGAAGAATTCAGCATTTTCTAAGCCTCTCCACCGTTAATATGGCTCTTCTTATCAGCGGAGCAGGTTGCTTTACCATAGCTTGTTTCTTCTTTTTCCGGATTCTTTGGGCCCAAAAGAATAAAAATATCTTTAAGAAACTTAGTTTTCAAGGAAATGAGATCGAGATCTTCGAAGAAAGTGATGACTCCTATTTCGATAAATATCTCAATGAAGTATTATACCTCTTTGAAAATGTCAAAGAAGATGTAATTGTGTTCGAAGATATGGACCGTTTCGACACAAACAGGATTTTTGAAAGGCTCCACGAAATCAACACACTTGTAAATCTTCAGAGACATAAAGAAGGACAGTCCGTTCTCCGTTTTTTCTATTTGCTCCGCGACGATATCTTCATTTCTAAAGACCGGACAAAATTCTTTGACTGTATCATTCCTATAGTACCGGTTGTGGACAGTTCCAACTCCTATGATCAATTTATTTCCCACCTTAAGAAAAATGATCTGCTCTCAGAGTTCAACGAAGGATTCTTACAGGGCATTTCTTTGTATGTAGATGATATGCGGTTGCTCAAAAATATCTGCAACGAGTTTTTGATCTACTATAACAGGCTAAATACCACCGAACTCGATTACAACAAAATGTTTGCACTAATCACCTATAAAAATCTATTCCCTCGAGATTTTAGTGATTTGCAGCTCAACAAGGGCTTTGTGTATGCTCTTTTTGATAATAAACGAAATCTCATTGATAGTGCATGCGCCGAACTACAATCCAAGATTGAGGAGACAAGAAAACGCATTACCGATGCAAACGCCGAACTTGCCACATCCCAAAGCGAGTTGGAACTCATCTTTAAGCCTAGAAGATCACACTATTCTAATTATCTAAATAATTCCGACCAAGCCGATTACGATAGAAGATTACAAGCAATCAATGACAGAAATGATAATGTCATCCAAAACTTAGAAGAGACTGTTGCTGCATATGAAGAGGAACTTCAGAAAATTAAATGTGCTCCGCTTGCTTCTCTTATAACCAGAGAAAACATTGATGAAGTTTTCAGTCTGACGGTTACCAACGAAATCGGGGTAAAAAATGATTTCAGCGAAATCAAAGGAAGTGAATACTTTGCGCTCGTTAAGTATCTTATACGAAACGGATATATTGACGAAACCTATGCAGACTACATGACATATTTCTATGAGAACAGTCTTGCTCGTATCGATAAGACGTTTCTCCGTAGCGTAACAGATAAAAAGGCAAAGCCCTACAACTATGAGCTGAAGTCGCCAGAAATGGTTTTTGCCCGTTTACAACCAAACGATTTTGATCAAGAAGAAACGCAGAACTTTATGCTTTGCGATTATCTTCTGGCCAAAAAAAGTGACTCAGAGCATTTGGTACATTTTATCGCGCAACTTCGCAATTCTAAGACGTATTCTTTTATCTCTCAATACTTTAACTGCACATTACACATGCCCCGCTTCATCCAAGTCTTTAACAAACAATGGCCATCCTTGTTTGTTGATATGCAAGCTAAGCATGGTTTCAGCAACGAACAGTTACGGCTTTTTTCTGTGAATACTCTGTATTTTGTGGATGCCGCCACGCTGGATAAGGTCAATGAAAACGCAGTCCTTACAGAGTATATTAGTAATGCTAACGACTATTTGGCTATCAAATCTCCTGAAGTCAAAAAGCTGACATCTGCATTCAAGCAGCTGAATGTTTGTTTCCCGGAAATCGACTATGATTGTTCTGACAAAAGCCTCCTACTGGCCATATATGAAAACGATTTGTACGAGTTGAATTTCGGAAATATTTCAATGTTCTTGAAAAATGTGTGGAACATCGACAGTTTCGAAGATATCATACACAAGAGTTATACCATAATCAGCAGCGATAAGATGTCTCCTCTTTACAAGCGTATAGACAGTAATATGCCCGAGTATGTCGATATTCTTTTGCAGGAATGTAATGGGAAAATCATTGATGATGAATGTGTTGCAATTGACTTACTGAACTGCACAGACATAAGCAAATCGCAAAAAGAGGCTTACATCAAATTTTTGATTACTCCTTTGCATGCGTTATCTTCCGTAAACGATCATTCAATTTGGGCATCGCTACTTGGCACAGACATCCTTATCCGTTCCGAACAGAATGTACTGGATTATTTCAGTGCCGCAGATGGACTTGACTCTGAGCTTATCAGCTTCATAAACAGTTCCAATCATCTTTTAGATTTTTCGTCTGCAAATGTTTCACTCACAGAAGAGCAACGCGTCGCTTTGTTCAACAAAACTGTAGTTTGCAATGAAATATTTGATACTCAATACGCAAGCATACTTAATTCTCTCCATTTCTGCTGTGAGACCTTTAATATTCCAAATATCCAAGAGTCTAAAGTAAATATTCTTATACGCGGCAATATAATTCGGATGAACCCAGACACTCTAAAATATATGCGTACTGAATATCCCACCGTTATCTCCTTTTTTATCAAGAAAAATATTGATGAATATGAGAATATGATGCGGCCTGATTTGTTTATTCAATCTGAGCTTTTGGAGATACTATCGTGGGACATCGTTGATGATATCAAACTTAAACTCTTGGAGTATTCCGACGACGCAATCTCGATAATCGGGAAAAACTATTCAACACAAGTTTGTGTGTACATACTTACACACAACTTGGAACAAGAAGATATGAGTGTTCTTTATAAGTCCTATAGTGATCAGCCAGCCGAAATTCAGGAAATTATCCTCAAAAACGCAAGGGCAAATATTGAGGGGATTATTCTGGATCCAAATATTGCAGCCACATCGCTAAAGGAGAAACTTCTCATAGATTCTGATTTGACGCTTGAAAAACGAGTAACCCTTTTTGTTGCCATGCTTCCGTACATAGGACAAGCAGAAGCATGTAAGTATCTATCCGCACTCAATCTTCATGAGTATGTCAGAATATTTGATTCCCGCAGCAAGCCTAAGTTTGAAATGAGTCAGCAAAACGAAACCATACTTGATGCATTTAGGGAGAAGGGCTGGATATTCGAATACGTCGAAGATGAATCTCGACCCGATTATTATAAGATCCGTAGAAGAGAACCACGAAAAAGCGAAAAAGGTTAAATACCGGAGCGGCTTGTCCATGGACAAGCCGCTCTGAACTTTTCACCTCACCATCTCGAGCGGACTAGCCTTGCACCCACTGCTCTGGCGGGCACCTTCAGTACCCATGTCGGTGTGAAGAGACGGGCATAAAAGTATCCAGGGCCGATGATCAGTCGGTCCTGGATTTGTAATGTTAGCGGCCGGCAGAAATCGCCATTTTGAGTCCATCGGAAATCGCCAGGTACTGTCAAGGTTTGGACCTGTTGACAAAAGCAAAAATTCCACCGAAACTCACAGCGGTCCCGGCAGAA
>JAEDEN010000073.1 GCA_016293265.1 Oscillospiraceae bacterium
CGTCTTCGGCAACGACTATCCCACCCCCGACGGCACCGGCGTCCGGGACTATATCCATGTGGTGGACCTGGCCAAGGGCCATGTGGCTGCCATCAAGTACCTTCTGACCCATACCGGCGAGGGTATCTTCAACCTGGGCACCGGCCACGGCTACAGCGTTCTGGACATGGTGAAGGCCTTTGAAGAGGCCAACGGCGTGGCCGTTCCCTATGAGATCGCCCCCCGCCGTCCCGGCGATCTGCCCACCTGCTATGCCGACCCTGCCAAGAGCCGCGAGGTCCTGGGCTGGGAGGCACAGTATGACCAGAAGGATATGTGCCGCGATACCTGGAACTGGCAAAGCAAGAACCCCAACGGTTTTGACGACTAAACGCGTTTTTGCGCGAAACCATTTGAACAAAGGAGAAGGTTTTATGCATCATGTGAAAATCATTCGCTGCGCCACCCCTGAGGAAGTGGGCAAGCGCGCCGCTGATATGTATACCGCCCTGCTGCAGGAAAAGCCTGCCTGCCTTCTGGGCCTTGCCACCGGCTCCACTCCTCTGCCCCTGTACCGGGAGCTGGTGAAGCGCTGTGAAGCCGGCGAACTGGATTTCTCCCGCGTCCGCTCTGCCAACCTGGATGAGTACAAGGGCCTCTCCGGAGATCATCCCCAGAGCTACCGCTACTTCATGAACACCAACCTCTTCGACCACATCAATATCGACAAGGCCCGCACCATCGTGCCCGACGGATTGACCTCCGATGTGGAGGCTATGTGCGAGGCTTACGAGGAGAAGATCGAGGAGTGGGGCGGCATTGACCTGCAGCTCCTGGGCATCGGCCACGACGGCCACATCGGCTTCAACGAGCCCTGCGACACCTTCGTTGGAAAGACCCACGAGGTGGAGCTGGAGGAGCTCACCCGCGAGGCCAACAAGCGCTTCTTCAACTCCATCGACGAGGTTCCCACCGCCGCCTACACCATGGGCATCGGTACTGTGATGTCTGCCCGCAAGGTGCTGCTGGTGGCCACCGGCAAGGATAAGGCCGAGATCGTGAAGAAGTCCTTCTTCGGCCCTGTTACCCCCATGGTCCCCGCTTCTATCCTGCAGTTCCATCCCGACGTTACCGTCATTGCAGATGAGGCTGCCCTGAGCCTGATCGATTGATAGGAGGACATACAAATGAAGTATTTGGGTGTTGAATATAACGTCAAATATCTGCCTGAGCTGGACGAGGGATTCATCCCCTTCGGCGTCTGGTCTGAGGCATACCTGAAGGGCGCCACCAAGCCCATCGCCATCGCTGTGGAGCGTGACAAGGGCCACATTTCCGTGCGCGAGACCAAGATCTACGGCACCGCCGAGATGGCCGAGGCCGATTACCGCTATGTGGAGCGTTTTGTGAAGTTCCTGCTGTGGTCCATCGGCGGCTTCCGGGTGTCCGTGTGCGGCTGCAGCGAGATCGCTCAGCGCCTGCAGAAGGCTTACACCGCCGACGGCGAGCGCCAGTTTGATTTTACCTTCGTGGGCCAGCTCTATGAGCGTGAGCTGGAGATCCTGGATCTGTCTTTGGAGGAGTGCCCCAAGGCCAACGAGGAGACTCTGCCCATCGGCGGCCACATGGAAGGCTGCCGCATCGGCTTTGACGCCGGCGGCTCCGACCGCAAGGTCAGCGCTGTCATTGACGGCGAGCCCGTCTACTCCGAGGAGGTCGTCTGGTTCCCCAAGCTGAATGAGGACCCCACCTACCAGTACAACGAGATCCTGGCTGCCTTCCGCACCGCAGCCTCCAAGATGCCCCGGGTGGATGCCATCGGCGTTTCCTCTGCCGGCGTCTTTATCGGTAACGCTCCCATGATCTCCAGCATCTTCTACAAAGTCCCCCGCAGCAAGTGGGACTATGTGAAGACTGTTTTTGACCGCGCGGCTGCCGAGATCGGCCCCAATGTCCCCATTTTGGTGGCAAACGACGGCGACGTTTCTGCTCTCGCTGGTGCTATGGGCCTGGGCAAGGGCAATCTGATGGGCATGGCCATGGGCACCTCTGAGGCCGTTGGCTACGTGGATAAAGACAAGAACGTCCTGGGCTGGATCAACGAGCTGGCCTTCGCCCCTGTTGACCTGCAGGCTGACGCCATGCAGGACGAGTGGTCCACCGACTACGGCGTGGGCTGCAAGTACTTCTCTCAGGACGCTGTCATCAAGCTGGCTCCCCGTGCCGGCATTGAGTTGGATCCCGAGCTCTCTCCCGCTGAGAAGCTCAAGGTCGTTCAGGGCCTCATGGAGGCCGACGATCCCCGCGCTCAGGCTGTGTTCCGTTCCATCGGTGCATACCTTGCCTACGCTGTGGTGCAGTATTCCCAGTTCTACGATATCGAGCACATGATGATGCTGGGCCGCGTCATGTCCGGCAAGGGCGGCGACACCATCCTCAAGGTTTGCAACGACATCCTGAAGGAAGAGTATCCTGCCCTGGCAGCCAAGTGCGAGGTTATGCTCCCCGACGAGAAGACCCGCCGCGTGGGCCAGAGTGTGGCCGCCGCCAGCCTTCCCGCCATCCGGTAAACAGAATATGAAGGAATACCGTGTCAAAAAGGTCTCCGGCGCGCCGGACTGGGATTTGATCCCGGTGGTGGCGGTGGAGGAGGTCATGTGGCTGCCGGATGTCGGCATCTCCATGACAGCCCAGATCGCCTATGACGAGACTGCACTGTATATCCATCAGCGGGCTGTGGAGAAGAACATCCGCGCGGAGCTGAATGACCTTCTTGCCCATGTCTGCGAGGACAGCTGCATGGAGTTTTTCCTCTCTCCCTGTCCCGCTGACGGACGGTATCTGAATTTTGAGATTAATCCCAACGGCTGTCTGCACCTTGGCTTTGGCCACGGCCGTCACGATTCCATGCGCCTTCTGCCCAAGCGGGCAGAGGAGCGCTTTGGGATCCGGACAAGCCGGACAGAGGACGGCTGGGAGATCTTTTACCGCATCCCCCTGGAATTCCTGCAGGTGTTCTATCCGGAGCTGAGACTGGAAAGCGGTGTGAAGATGCGGGCCAACTGCTATAAGTGTGGTGACTGCACGGTACAGCCCCATTACCTTGCCTGGAATCCTCCCACCGCTGAGACCCCGGATTTCCACCGGCCCCAGGATTTCGGCGCGCTCATCTTTGAATAAATCTGTTCAAGGAGGACCCTACCTATGCTTTTTAAAAACGCAAATATCTTCACGGAAGAGGGCGTGTTCACCCACGGCAGCTTCCGCGTGGAAGACGGTAAATTCACCGAGATCCTCACTACTGTTCCTGAAGAAGACGGCGTGGATCTCAAGGGCCAGTATGTGATCCCCGGCCTGGTGGACGTACATAACCACGGCAACTCCGGCGCGGACTTTTCCGACGGCAGCTATGAGGGCCTTGTGAAAATGGCCGCCTACCTGGCCAAAAGCGGCGTCACCTCTTTTGCTCCCGCTTCCATGACGCTGCCCTATGAGGTGCTGGAAACCGCCTTTGCAACGGCGCTGCGCCTTACCAGGGAGCAGCCCGCAGGATGCGCCCGTCTCATGGGCATCCAGATGGAAGGCCCCTTCTTCTCCGAAAAGAAGAAGGGCGCCCAGAACGCGGCTTACCTCAAGGACCCCGATTTTGCCGCCTTCAAGAAGCTCTATGAGGGCTGCGGCGGCCTTGTCCGCATCGCAGATGTGGCACCCGAGCTCCCCGGCGCCGTGGAGTTCACCCGGGAGGCCTCCAAGCTGTGCACTGTTTCCGTGGCCCATACCGATGCTGACTATGACCAGACTGCCGCTGTGCTGGAGGCCGGCGCAACCCACATCACCCATCTCTACAATGCCATGCCCCCCATTCACCACCGCAAGCCCGGGGTGATCGGCGCCGCCTCGGAGCGGGAGAACGTGGTGGCTGAGCTGATCTGCGACGGAGAGCACGTCCATCCCAGCTCCGTGCGCATGGCCTTCAAGCTGTTCCCCGGCCGTATCTGCCTGATTTCCGACGCGCTGCGCTGCTGCGGTATGCCTGACGGACAGTATGAGCTGGGAGGCCAGGAGGTCTTCCTCAAGGACAACGTGGCCCGCCTGGCCGACGGCACCATCGCCGGCTCCGCCACCAACCTTTATGACTGTATGCGAAAGGCCGTTTCTTTTGGCATCCCCGTGGAGCAGGCCATTCTCTCCGCCACCATCATCCCCGCCCGGGAACTGGGCAGGGAGGCGGAGATCGGCTCCATCGAGAGTGGAAAGCTTGCGGATTTCGTGGTCTGTGATGAGAAGCTTGTAAGAAAAGCTGTCTATTTGGGCGGCGAACAGGTAAAAGAGTGACAGTTTCCTGACTTTTCAAAAAAGCAAACGTTTTTGTTAAGTTGTACAAAAGAGGAAGGCTGTCAAAAGTGGTTCATTGACAAAATGACAAGACTGTCGTATAATAAAAGACGTAAAGGGTTACAGAATTCTTCTGTAAGCTTTTTCGTGAAGATTTTAAGGAGGAACTACAATGAAAAGAATTCTCGCATTTACTCTGGCTGCGGTCATGGCGCTGAGCCTGGCCGCCTGCGGCTCCAAGGACAAGCCCGCTGCTTCTCAGCCTGCCGCGTCCCCTGCCGCATCCGCTCCCGCCGCTGAGAAGGTCACTTTGAATGTGATCGCCGCTCAGTACGGCACTCAGACCGCTGACTGGTGGGCTGGCTTCGAGAAGGATTTCGAGGCTGCCAACGACAACATCGACCTGGTGGTTGATGTTGTTTCCTGGAACGACATCTACACCGTCGTCAACACCCGCATCGCCAACGGCGAGGCTCCCGACATCCTGAACATCGACGTTTTCGCCGACTATCAGGCTGATGGCCTGCTGCTGCCTGCGCAGGACTATGTCTCTGAGGAGACCTATGCCAAGATGTATCCCTCCTTCCTGGATCAGTCCGTGGTGGACGGCACCGTCTGGGCTGTCCCCGATCTGGCTTCCGCCCGCGCCCTGTACTACAATGCTGACATCCTGGCCGAGGCCGGTGTTGAAGTCCCCACTACCTTCGAGGAGCTGACCGCTGCCTGCCAGAAGATCATCGACCACTTCGGCGGCGAGGTCTATCCCTGGGGCATCGACATGACCACCGACGAGGGCCAGGCTGCTTTCGCTTACTACACCTGGAACAACGGCGGCGGCTTCGTGGATGACGACGGCAACTGGACTCTGAACAGCGCTGAGAACGTTGCGGCCATCGAGTACGCCATCGACCTGGTCAAGTCCGGCTACACCAACACCGACCCCGCCACCCAGACCCGCTATGACCTGCAGGATCTGTTCGGCGCCGGCAAGCTGGCCATGGTCATCGGCCCCAACTCCATCCCCACCTACATTGCTGACAAGGGCATGAGCGTCAACTACGGCGTGGCTTCCATTCCCTGCAGCACCGGCACTTCCGTTTCCGCCGGCGTTATGGACCGCTTCATGTGCTTCGACAACGACTACACCGACGCTGAGCTGGCCGCTGTCACCACCTTCTTCGACTTCTTCTATGACGATGCCCGTTATTCTGACTGGGTTCTGATGGAAGGCTTCCTGCCCGCCACCTCCACCGGCGCTGAGCTGGTCGCCGCTGCTGACGAGAGCATGGCTGCCTGGATCGACATTGTGGGCTCCTGCAAGTTCTATCCCACCGCCAAGGCTGAGTGGGCCGATGTGAAGCAGGGCGTCATCAATGTGGAGCAGAACGCTCTGCTGGGCGGCAACGTTCAGGAGCTGCTGGATACTCTGCAGGCTGACATCGCCGGCTGAGCAAACGCTTACATACCTGATATAACATCATAGCAACACATGATGGGCCGGGTCTGATTGGCCCGGCCCATTTTGGTTGCAGCTGCTTTCAAAGGGTGAGGCAGGCGGGCGTTGCCTTTTGAAAGCAGCTGCAAAAGTTAGGAGGTACTTTTTTGAAAAAGAGAAACGCTTTAAAAACGGCGGAGCCCTATCTTTGGATCGCCCCCAGTGTAATCCTGATGTGCATCTTCATCATCGTCCCCATTTTCTTCGTTTTCCGTATGGCCTTCAGTAAGGTCACCAAGGCGGGCCAAATCAAGGGCTTCTGCGGCTTTGATAACTTTACCAAGGTCCTGGGGGGAAGCACCTTCTCCGGTGTTCTGTGGAACACGCTGTTGTGGACTGTCCTGGTGGTGGGCCTGTCCACGCTGCTGGGCTTCATCCTGGCTCTGCTGCTGAACAACCAGTTCCGCGGCCGCAAGATTGCCCGCGCCATCGTGGTCTTCCCCTGGGCCACCACGCTGGTCATTCAGGCCAGTGCCTGGAAGTTCATGATCAACACGGACTACGGCACGCTGAACACCCTGCTGCTGAAGCTGGGCATCATTGACAAGGCTGTCAACTGGACGGCTACTCCCCAGGCCTACTTTGCCTGGGAGATCGCCTGCGGCATCTTCGTTACCATCCCCTTTGTCTGCTTTACGGCCCTCTCCGGTCTCCAGAGCATCGACGCCAGCTACTATGAGGCCGCCACTGTGGACGGCGCCAATTACTGGCAGAAGCTCTTCAACATCACCCTTCCCCTGGTCAAGCCCAGCCTGACCGTTGCAACGGTACTGAACATCATCTACGTGTTCAACTCCTTCCCCATCGTCTGGACCATGACCAAGGGCGACCCCGCAAGCAAGACCGACGTGTTGGTCACATACCTCTATAAACTGGCCTTCTATAACGGCAAACAGGGTGAAGCCGCAGCCGTGTCCGTCATTGGCTTCTGCATCCTGTTGGTCTGCGCCAGCATTTATATGGTCAACACCTTGAAGAAAGGAGACAACTGATTATGGGCGAATCTACCATTTCTATCAGCAACACCCATCATCTGGACTTGAAAAAGGCGGTCACGCGGATTCTGCTGTACTTTGTGGTGGTCAATGTCTGCCTGCTGATCCTGTATCCCTACTTCGTCATGGTCTGCAACGCCCTCAAAAGCAACTCCGAGATCTTCGCCATGAAGGGAACGATCCTGCCCGTTGAGGCCATGTGGTCCAACTTCGCTGACATCTGGTCTCTGGCGCCCATGGGCAGGTATATGCTCAACTCCGTACTGATTGCCGGCGGCTCCACGCTGATCGCCATGGTCTGCGGCATTCCCGCCGCCTATGCCCTGGCCCGCATGAAGTTCAAGGGCCAGACCGCTTTCCTGGGCTTCATCATTGTCTCCCAGATGTTTGCTCCCGTGGTGCTGCTGATCGGCATTTACAAGGTTATGCTTACCTTGGGCCTGACCAACAGCCTTTGGGGCCTGGTCTTCATCAACGCTGCCTTCAACCAGGCCTTTACCATCTGGCTGCTGCGGGGCACCTTCCTCAGCATCTCCGAGGAGATGGAGCAGGCTGCTACCGTGGACGGCTGCAACCGCGTTCAGGCTCTGCTGAAGATCCTGCTGCCTGTGGCAGCTCCCGGCATCGTGACCACTTTGATCTTTATTTTCATCAACGCATGGAACGAGTACACCGTGGCGCTGTGCCTGATCTCCGATGAGACGCTCAAGCCCATCACGGTGGGTATCAACATCTTCAACGGCTACAACATGATCGAGTGGCAGTACCTGTTTGCCGCGTCCCTGTTCGCAATCGCCCCCGTCGTTATCCTCTTTATGTGCATTGAAAAGAACCTGACCAGCGGCTTGACCGCCGGCGGCGTGAAGGGCTAACCAGGGTCAATCAACAAAAAATCCCGGTGCAGGGCAGTACGCATACAACAATGAATCCTCCGTATGATCACGATCATACGGAGGATTTTTGATGGTTCAAACTTGCTGGCGGCGAGGGGTAAGTCCGCAGGGGATAGCCGCTTTAGCGGCGCAGGTGGGTGTAGATAAGGTAAGATAAGTTGCGCAAATTGAAAATAGGATAAAAAAAGACATGGTT
>JAEDEN010000011.1 GCA_016293265.1 Oscillospiraceae bacterium
ACTATGTCAACGCCCGTTGGCTGGGCGGCATGATGACCAACTTCAAGACCATGCGCACCCGTGTTGACCGTCTCACCCAGCTCAAGGCCATGCAGGAGGACGGCACCTTTGATATGCTGCCCAAGAAGGAAGTCATGAAGCACATGGGCGAGATCGCCAAGCTGGAGAAGTACCTGGGCGGCGTGAAGGAAATGAAGAAGCTGCCCGGCGCCCTGTTCATCGTGGACACCCGCAAGGAGCGCAACGCCATCGCCGAGGCCCACAAGCTGGGCATCCCCGTTGTGGCCATCGCCGATACCAACTGCGATCCCGATGAGATCGATTATGTCATCCCCGGCAACGACGACGCAATCCGCGCCATCAAGCTGATCTCTTCCATCATGGCCAACGCCGTGCTGGAGGGCAAGCAGGGCGTGCAGACTGCCGATGCTGCCGCTGAGAAGGCCGAGGACGCCGAATAATCTCACAGGGCATAAAGCTCTTTGATTCATAAATAATTGGAGGAAAATAAAATGGCTTTTACTGCAGCTGATGTGAAGAACCTGCGCGAAATGACCGGCGTTGGTATGATGGATTGCAAGAAGGCCCTGGTCGCTTCTGACGGCGACATGGATAAGGCCGTGGAGTATCTGCGCGAGAAGGGCCTGGCCGCTTCCGCCAAGAAGGCCGGCCGTATTGCCGCCGAAGGCATGGCTTACGCCACTGTCATCGATGGTCTCGGCGTCGTGGTTGAGGTCAACGCAGAGACCGATTTTGTCGGCAAGAACGAGAAGTTCGTCAACTTCGTCAAGGGTGTTGCCGCCACTGTTGCCAAGGAGAAGCCCGCTGATCTGGACGCTCTGATGGCCTGCAAGTATATTGATACCGATATGACCGTCACCGAGCAGCAGCAGGAGATGGTTCTCGTCATCGGCGAGAACATCAAGGTCCGCCGCTTCGCCTTCTTTACCGACGGCGTTTCCGTGGCTTATGTCCACGCCGGCGGTAAGATCGGTGTTCTGGTCAACCTGGAAACCGACCTGCCTGCTGAGCAGGTGGAGGAGTTGGGCAAGGATGCTGCTATGCAGATTGCCGCTCTGAATCCCCGCTTCTGGGATAAGTCTCAGGTCACCGAGGATGTCCTGGAGAACGAGAAGAAGATCATGATGGTCCAGATGGCCAATGATCCCAAGATGGCCGGCAAGCCTGAGCAGGTTCGCGAGAAGATTGTTATGGGCAAGCTGAATAAGTTCTATGCCGAGAACTGCCTGCTGCAGCAGGAGTTCGTGAAGGACAACACCATGACCGTCGAGAAGTATCTCGCTTCCGCTGCCAAGGCTCTGGGCGGCAAGGTCACTTTCAAGGATGCCGTCCGTTTCGAGAAGGGCGAGGGCATCGAGAAAAAGCAGGAGAACTTTGCCGCTGAGATCGCTTCCATGGTCAAGGGCTGATTTCCTGAACTGATTCGTCAAAAAGACAGACGCCTCGTGCGTCTGTCTTTTTTTGCCGCTCAGCAAATTTGAAACCACCGCACCTTCTCCTTGCGAAGCAAGGGGGAGCAAGGGGGAGAAAGCTTGTTTTTATCCGCTGCTGTGCAGGAAGAGTTGCAAAATAGTGTGATTCCCCCTTGTAATCGCACGTGTAAACTGGTATAATAAAGATCTATATTGGGGTATTATCGGATGGAGTAAGATATGCTGGGTCATTTACAAAATTTGGTGCAGGCGCTGGATATTGACTCGCTGCTTGGCGCTGTATTGCGGGTGGCGGCTGTGTTCCTGTGCCTGACCGTACATGAGACGTGCCACGGCCTTGCAGCCTATCGTTTGGGGGATCCCACAGCAAAATCCATGCAACGGCTTTCCTTGAATCCCCTGCGCCATATTGACTGGCTGGGGCTTGCCATGATGTTTTTCGTGGGGTTTGGCTGGGCAAAGGCGGTGCCTGTTGATCCACGCTACTTCAAAAAGCCCAAGGAAGGCATGGCGATTACCGCTTTGGCAGGGCCGGTTTCCAACTTCTTGCTGGCCGCACTGGCCATTGGAACCAGTAAGGTAATTTACCTTTACGCCCCTTATACACCAGCCTTGGATGTGATATTTACCTTTCTTTTGTATACCGTTGCACCTCTTTCCGTGGGCCTGGGCCTTTTTAATCTTCTGCCCATCCCGCCGCTGGACGGCTCCAAGGTGCTGGGTGCCCTTTTGCCGGACGCCACATACTTTGGCCTGATGCGCTATGAGCGCTATGGTATGGTTTTGCTGCTGGCCCTGTCTTATTTCGGTGTTACCGGAAATCTTATCAGCGGCGCTATCCAGGGCGTATACCTGGCCCTGGTGAACTTGTTCTATTGAGGTGGACTCTTTGGAAAATCCCGTTTTTAAACTGGAAAAGGTGGTCCGCTCCCGTTCAGAGGAGATGCAGGACTTTGAGGGACCGCTGGACCTGATTTTGTTTTTGTTGGGCAAAAATAAAATGGAGATCCAGGATATCTCCATCTCCCTCATCTGCGACCAGTATATCGCCTGGCTGGAACAGCGCCAGAAAATGGACCTGGAGGTTGCCAGCGAGTTTGTCACTATGGCGTCCCACCTTGTGTACATCAAAACAAGAATGCTCCTCTCCATTGAGGACGAGGAAGCACAAAGCGAAATGGACGCCCTGATCCAGTCTCTTGAGGAACGCCGCCGCAACGAAAGCTATGTCCGGGTCAGGATCTTGGCGGAGCGCCTTGCCCCCATGGGTGAATTTGGCCGCAACATTTTTACCCGTGTTCAGGAACCCATGGAGGTGGGCAAGGTCTACGATTACGATCAGGAGAAGGCCGACTTGGTGCTGGCTATGGCGGAGATTCGTGCCCGCGGAGAGCGGGTTCTGCCCTCACCGGAAGCGGCTTTCCGTGAGATCGTCCGCCATGAGCCCTATCCTGTGGAGAGCAAGGCACGGGAGATTTTACACCGGCTGAAGGAACACGGCATCACCCGCTTTTTGCTGCTGTTTAAGGGAAACCGCAGCCGCAGCGAGATCGTGGCAACGTTTCTTGCCGTTTTGGAGCTGTGCCGCGCTCATGTTTTGCACCTGGCCGGGTCTGAGACGGATTGCACCGTTCGTCAGGAAGGCTCTGACCTGCCAGAACACTTGAGCTTTTAAGGAGGTGACCGCGCCATGGAGATGAAGGAAATCGAATCCGCTATCGAGGCGATCCTGTTTGCCTCCGGTGAGCCCATCCATGTGGACCGCATTTGTCTTGCCCTGGATATGGACCGGCCGACTGTGGAGAAGCTTTTGCAGAAGCTGATGGACTATTATGCCTACGAACGCCGGGGCATCCGCCTTTTGCGGATTGAGGATAGCTGGCAGCTTTGCTCTGCGCCGGATCATGCCGATGCCATCCGCAAAGCGTTTGAAGTGCGCAAAAGCGCCAAGCTCAGTCAGCCCGCATTGGAGGTGCTGACCATAATTGCCTATTACCAGCCCACTACCCGGGCTTATGTGGATCAGATCCGGGGCGTGGACAGCGCTTATACCATCGGTCTTCTCCTGGACCGCAAGCTCATTGAGGAATGCGGCCGGCTGCAGGTGCCGGGCAGGCCCCATCTATATCGGACTACCTCCAATTTCCTGCGTGCGTTCCATTTAACCAGCCTGAATGATCTTCCCGAAATGCCGGATCTGGGCGGAGAGGGACAAATGCGCCTGAATGAGGACGGTGAGATCGTGGACTTTGCCGGAAGCGCGCCGGAGACGGCCGCCCAGCCGGAAGAGCCGGAGAACCTGGCGGAAGGATAACAGAAACCAACAGGGAGGTGGAGCCCGTTGAATTGGCTTTGGATTTTGGGAATACTGATCTTCCTGCTCCTCCTGCTTTTTGGGACGTGCCTTGGCGTTCGCGCTGCCTTCGGGGGCGACGTTCTCACTCTGGATGTGAAGGTGGGGCTGTTTCATTTCCGGGTGATGCCACAGAGGGAAAAAACGCCTGACCCGAAGAAGGAGGCCAGGAAGTCTGCGGAAGCCGCGGCAAAAGAGAAAGCGCGAAGGGCTGCCAAAGAAGCGAAAAAGGATGACGGGAAAGGACTCTCTGTCAAAACGGAAAAGCTGAAGGCTGTGCTGTCTGACGTGGAGGATGCCGTCCACACCCTCTGGCCGCCCCTGAAACGGGCTCTGAACCGGACTCGAAGGGGGATACGCATCCATCCGCTGCAGTTGTCCCTCACCGTTGGCGGCAGCGATGACCCGGCGGCAGGAGCGGAGCTGTATGGCTATCTCCATGCGGGTATCTGGAGTGTGATGCCCCTGTTGGAGCAGCTCCTGGTGATCCCCGATCCCTATCTCCATGTCGGTATCGACTTTGACAGCCCCGATACCCGGGCGGAAGGGGAGCTTGGTGCCTCCATCCGCATTGGGACGCTTCTGGCCGTTGGGTTCACAGTAGCTGTCCCTGCACTGAGATGGTTTTTAAAATGGAATAAAAAGAAAAAACAGAGGCAGCAGGAATCGGAAAAGGTACAGGCTGCCAAAAAAATGCGGCATAAGAAAGGATGAAAAGGATGGATAACACAATGGAAAAGAAGACTCCGCTGAGCGTCCTTATGCAGTCTACCATGGACAAGGTCCATGAGATGGTGGACACTAATACCATCGTTGGCCAGCCTATTTCCACGCCCGACGGTGTCACCCTGATCCCCATTTCCAAGGTCAGCTTCGGCTTTGGAAGCGGCGGCGGAGATTACGGCAAGGCTTCCAAGGATGGCTTCGGCGGCGGCAGCGCGGCCGGTGTCCGGATCGATCCCGTTGCATTCCTGGTCATTAAGGACGGCGTTACCCGTGTGCTGCCTGTGGCGGTCCCTCCGGTCTCCTCTGTGGAGCGTATCGTGGACATGGTCCCCGATGTTTTGGACCGGGTGGAAAAATTTTTCGACAAAAAGAGCGATAAGGAAACCGTCTGAGAGGGGTATACTATCATCACTGCGATCAACGAGGTGATGGAGCTTGTTCAAACGGACTTGCCGGTTTTTACTGATATTTCAAATTTTGTTAAGCTTGTTTACTTGCCAGGCTGCGGCGGTTTCCACCTCTGCTGCTTCCGCCATTTTGGTGGATGTGGGCAGCGGGAGAGTCCTTTATGAACAGAACGCGGATACAAAAATGCTCATCGCAAGCACCACCAAGATCATGACGGCCCTGGTTGCTATTCGGGAGGGAAACCTTTCGGATGTTGTGACAGTCAGCCATGAGGCGGCGTATACAGAAGGTTCCTCCATGTACCTGAAGGAAGGGGAGAAGCTGTCCCTGGAAACGCTTTTGTACGGCTTGCTGCTCTGCTCCGGGAATGACGCATCTGTAGCCATCGCAGAACATGTGGGCGGCAGCGTGGAAGGTTTTGTGAAGCGGATGAATGAAACGGCGAAGGAGCTGGGGATGTCATCGACCTCTTTTGCGAACCCCAGCGGCCTTGATGCCGAAACCCATTATTCCACCGCCCGGGACATGGCCCGCCTCGCCTGCGCCGCGATGGAGAATGCGACGCTGATGCGCATCGCCTCCACCCGCAGCGTGACCATCGCAGGGCGTACGATGACCAATCATAATAAACTTTTGAGCATGGCGGAGGGCTGTATCGGCCTGAAGACCGGCTACACCCGGGCCGCCGGACGTACCCTTGTCAGCTGTGCCGAGAGAAACGGACAGCGGCTTGTTGCCGTTACCCTGCAGGACGGCAACGACTGGGCAGACCACCAGGCCCTTTATGACTATGGATTTTCCGCCTTTCCGCTGACGCGGGCGGTCTCCCGGGGAGAGGTTGTCTGCCGGCAGCCCGTGTGGGACGGAAGCCGGGCCGCCGTACCGTTAGTGGCGGCGGGGTCTTTCTCCTGGCCCCTGGCTGAGGGAGAGACCTTTGACACCTGTGTGGAACTGGATGGAGAACTGACGGCTCCCCTGAAAAGCGGGCAGAAGGTTGGCAGGCTCTTGGTGATGCAAAACGGAAATGAGGTAGGCCGGGTTGATCTTCTCTGCGGCGAATATGTGGCCCCGGGCGTTGCCTCCGCACTGAATACACTGAAACTTGCCGGATAGGGATTCTTGCATGGAAGAAAGACTTCAAAAACTGATCTCCGCCGCCGGGGTTTGTTCCCGCCGGGCAGCGGAGGATTACATCACTGCGGGGCGCGTTACCGTCAATGGCGAGACTGCCGGTCTGGGCCAAAGAGCCGACCCGGAGCGGGATGATATCCGCCTGGACGGAAAGCCCATCGCCCGGAGTGAGGCGTTTGTATACCTCCTTTTGAATAAGCCCCGGGGCTATGTGACGACCCTTTCCGATGAAAAGGGGAGGAGAACGGTGGCGGACCTTGTAAAGGACTGTGGCCGGCGGGTGTATCCCGTGGGGCGGTTGGACCTGGATTCGGAGGGATTGCTGCTGATGACCAATGACGGCGCGCTGATGCAGCATTTGATCCATCCAAGTCAGGAGGTCTCCAAGACCTATTTTGTTTCTGTGTACGGAGATGTTTCCAGCGCGGCAGAGCGCCTTGGCCGCATCACCGACCTGGAGGGAGAGCCCATCCGCCCGGCAGAGGTGGAGGTCATCCGAAAGACAGGAAGGACCGCCCACCTTTTCATTACCATCCACGAGGGGAAAAACCGTCAGATTCGCCGTATGTGCGCATCCTGCGGCCTTACGGTCAAACGCCTGCGCCGTGTGCGGGAGCATACGCTGGAGTTGGGGGACCTCCCCCTTGGCACATGGAGGTATTTGACGGAGTCGGAGGTCAAAGCCTTGAAGCAGACTACCCCTACAGAAAACAGAACATCCTGATCTTACCTTAGAAAAAATATTATGCGGGAGGGAAAACCGTGACGACGAAGAATATTTTACATACCATTAAAGCCAATATGAGCGGCTTTTCCAAGGGACAAAAGCGCATTGGCTCCTATATTCTGGATAATTACGATAAGGCGGCCTTTATGACCGCCAGCAAATTGGGCAACCTGGTGGGTGTCAGTGAATCCACCGTGGTGCGCTTTGCCGCGGAACTGGGTTACGACGGATATCCCAGTATGCAGCGGGCACTGCAGGAGATGATCCGCAGCCGCCTCACTTCCACCCAGCGTATCCAGGCGGCGGGCACCATGTTCTCCGGCCAGGACGTTCTGGGCAGTGTTGTCCAGTCCGACATCGAAAAGCTGCGTAAAATGGTGGGGGAATCGGACAGGGACAATTTCTCCGGCGTGGTGGAGCAGATCAGGGAGGCCCGCCATATCTACATCCTTGGTGTGCGTTCTTCCTACTTTGTTGCCGGATACCTGCATTTCTATATGCATATGCTTTTTGAAAATACGACTCTGGTACAGTCCAATGCCGCTGGTGAGATTTTTGAGCAGCTCTTTCGGATCGGCCCCGGCGACGTGGTCATCGCCATCAGTTTTCCCCGTTATTCCCAGACTACGATGAGTACCGTGAAATTTGCAAAAGACCGGGGCGCAACGGTCATCGCCATCACGGATAACCAGCTCTCTCCCGTCTATCAGATGTCCAATTCCGCCCTGCTGGCCCCCTGTGAGATGATCTCCTTCGTGGACTCCATGGTGGCGCCGCTGTCTTTGATCAATGCGCTGCTGGTGTCTCTTGCCCAGAAGCTGGGGAAGGACGTCTCCAATACGTTTGCAGAGCTGGAGGACATCTGGAATACCTATGGCGTTTTCGGGAAAGTGGACGATGAATAAACGTGTTTTAGTCATCGGCGGCGGTGCCGCCGGTATGATGGCTGCCATCACCGCCGCCGAGCAAAACTGCGCCGTTACCCTGCTGGAACCCAACGAGCGCCTTGGCAAGAAACTGAACATCACCGGAAAGGGGCGCTGCAACGTCACCAATGACGCGGACCTTCCCACGCTGCTTGCCAACACTCCAAGGAACGGGAAATTCCTCTACAGCGCCTTTTCGCGCTTTGATGGCCGGGACGCCATGGCGTTTTTTGAAAAGCTGGGCGTACCCTTGAAAACGGAGCGGGGAAACCGGGTATTTCCGGTCTCTGACCGGGCCTTTGACGTCAGCGGTGCCCTGGAACGGCGCCTGCGGGCGTTAAAAGTCGCTATGCACCGGGACCGGGCTACCGTCCTGGAGACCGAAGACGGCGTTATCTGCGGCGTGACAGGGGAGAAGGCCCATTACCAGGCGGACGCCGTCATCCTTGCGACCGGCGGCGTTTCCTATCCCGCCACCGGTTCCACCGGTGAAGGGCACCGCATGGCCGCTGAGGCCGGCCATACCATCACCCCCTTGCAGGGGTCTTTGGTGCCGCTGCGGGAAAAAGGGAACCTCTGTGCTCGGATGCAGGGCCTGAGCCTCAGAAACGTTTCACTGACGGTTTTTGAGAACAATAAGAAGATTTATACGGACTTCGGCGAGCTGCTGTTCACCCATTTTGGCGTCAGCGGCCCGCTTGTGCTGTCCGCTTCGGCCCATATGCGGCATTTCGATCGAAAGGCCTACCGCCTTGAGATCGACCTGAAGCCCGCCCTGGACGAACAGACATTGGACAAGCGCCTGCTGGCGGACTTCACCAAGTACGCCAACAGTGACTTTGGAAATGCTTTGAATGATCTGCTGCCCCAGAAGATGATCCCTGTCATGGTGGAGTGCTCTGGCATTGATCCGCATCAGAAGGTCCACGAGCTGACCCGAGAGCAGCGCAAGACCCTTCTGGGCCTGTTGAAGCATTTCCCTATTGATATCGCCGGGCTGCGCCCCGTGACGGACGCCATCATTACTTCCGGCGGCGTCAAAATCAGCGAGATCAATCCAACCACAATGGAATCAAAGATCGTAAAGGGATTATACTTTGCAGGAGAGATCATTGATGTGGATGCCTACACCGGTGGATTTAACCTGCAGATCGCCTGGGCCACAGGCCGTGCCGCCGGTATCGCGGCGGCGGATCAAACAACGTAAGGAAGAGACGACAGATGATCAGTATTGCCATTGACGGACCCTCCGGCGCGGGAAAAAGCACCCTGGCCCGGAGTGTGGCCGCAAAGCTGGGATATCTCTATGTGGATACCGGCGCCATTTACCGCACCATTGCTTATCATACCTATGAAAGCGGCATTGATCCAAAGGACGAGGACCGGGTCCTTGCCGCGCTGCCCGGCCTTGATATCCGGCTGACCCATGGGCCGGAGGGCCTGCAGCATATGCTCCTGAACGGCCGGGATGTTACGAAGGATATCCGCCTGCCGGAGGTGTCCCTGCGTGCCTCTGCCGTTTCCGCCTATCCCGGCGTGCGGGCCTTTTTGCTGGAGATGCAGCGCCAGCTTGCCCGCAGCAACAACGTGATTATGGACGGACGTGATATCGGCACTGTGGTGCTGCCGGATGCCGATGTGAAGATTTTTCTCACCGCCTCCGCTGAGGCCAGGGCCCGGCGGCGCATGGCGGAGCTGGAGCAGCGGGGCACTCCGCAGCCCTTTGAAACCATTCTCCGCGAGATCGAGGAGCGGGATTACAATGACTCCCACCGTGCCGCCGCACCCTTGAAGCAAGCGGAGGACGCCGTGCTGCTGGATACCACGGCGCTGGATTTCCGGCAGAGCGAAGAGGCGCTGCTTGCCATCATCCGCGAAAGGATAAAACTATGAAGAAGCCACTGAACCGATTTTTTAATGTCGTTTACCATGTGCTGGGGCCAATCGTACGTATCTGGCATCCTGTTACCATAGAGGGGCTTGAAAACATTCCCCAGGAGGGCGGTATCCTCTTTTGCCCTAACCACTCCAGCAACTGGGACCCTCTGCTGGTGGTGCTGGCCCTTCCGGCTGATTCCCGTATGCACCTGATGAGTAAGGAAGAACTGTTCAAAAATCCTCTTTTGGGCTGGTTCTTGCGTAAGGTGGGCGCATTTCCCGTCAGCCGCGGCAACGCGGACATCAAGGCTGTCAAAACTGCCATCAAAGCCATCAAGGACGGGGATAATCTTTTGATGTTCCCGGAGGGGACGGTGATCCGCAACGGCATCGGCGCTGTGGACGGCCTGCCGCCTCATGCCCACTCGGGCGCTGCCGTTATCGGTGTCCGCGCCGGTGCGAAGCTGCTGCCCGTTTTTACGGACGGGCCCAAGAAGTCTTTCTGCCGTACCCGCATTATTTTTGGAAAGCCGTATGAGCCGGTGTACACCGGCCGCCATGGCACGGCGGAGGAGATGCAGAGAATCGCCGATGAGGTTCTTGCGTCCGCCTATGCCCTGGGCGGCCAGGCAGTGGGAGGGAAGCCCCTGTGAGAGGAGAAGTGATCCTGGCGAAAAGCGCCGGCTTTTGTTATGGCGTCCGGCGGGCGGTTGAGCTTGCGCAAAAGACCGCGGAGGAGAATCCCGATGTCTGGATGCTGGGCGATCTGATCCACAACTCCCATGTGGTGGAGGATCTTGCCCGCCGGGGCATCCGCAAGACGCTGGACGCCGGAACCCTGAGTGGGGGAGAGACGGTAGTCATCCGTTCCCACGGGGAACTGAAAGGTGTCATTGATCTGCTGGAATCCAAGGGTGTGCGCTGTGTCAACGCCACTTGTCCCAATGTCTGCCGTATCCAGCGCCTTGTGGCCGAGGCGCAGCAGGAGGGACGACGCCCCATCATCATCGGCGAGCCCAATCATCCGGAGGTCATCGGCATCGCCAGTTGGTGCGGGGACCCGCTGATTTTCGATGGTCCGGAGGCGGTGCAGGCATGGGTGGACAGCGCCCCGGAAAACCGTGAGACAGCCGTCACCGTGGTGGCGCAGACCACTTGCATCCGGGAACTTTTTGAAACTTCTTGGAAAATTCTAAAAAAAGAGTGTACAAACGTAAAAATATTTGATACAATATGTAATGCTACGCATATGCGTCAAACGGAAGCGGCTGAAATCGCTGCAAAAGTGGACGTGATGGTTGTGGTTGGGGACCGAAAAAGCGCCAATACCAGGCACTTGACGGAGATATGCCGGAAAAGCTGCGAGCGGGTTTATCAGATTGAGAACGCGGACGAGCTGAAGGCCGATCTGTTCAGGGACTGCCGGGCAGCGGGGCTGACGGCCGGCGCATCCACGCCTGCGGGCATCATTAAGGAGGTATATGCAACGATGAGCGAAGAAATCAAAGCGGCCGAGGGCAAAGAGGAGTCCTTCGAGGAATTACTGAATCAGTCTTTCAAAACTTTAAATACAGGAGAGAAGGTCACCGGCATTGTCACGGCCATCACCCCGACTGAGGTGCAGGTCGATGTGGGCGCCAAGCAGTCCGCATACATCAAGCTGAGCGAGCTGAGCGATGATCCCACCGCCAAGCCCGAGGATATCGTCAAGATCGGTGACGAGATCGAAACCTATATTGTTCGTGTCAACGACGTTGAGGGTTATGCAGAGCTTTCCAAGAAGCGTCTGGATGCCGTCAAGGTTTGGGAGAATATCGAGCAGGCCGTTGAGGAGAAGACCGTGCTGGAAGGCACTGTCACCGAGGAGAACAAGGGCGGCATCGTGGTGTCTGTCAAGGGCGTCCGCGTATTCGTTCCCGCTTCTCAGAGCGGCCAGCCCCGCGGTGCTGACCTGGCTTCCATGATTAAGCAGAAGGTTCAGCTTCGCATCACTGAGGTGAACCGTGCCCGCCGCCGTGTGGTCGGCTCCATCCGTTCCGTGGCTGACGAGGCCCGCAAGGCCGCCCAGGAGCAGGTCTGGAGCAGCATCGAGGTGGGCAAGCGTTACACCGGCACCGTGAAGTCCATGACTTCTTACGGCGCCTTTGTGGATATCGGCGGCGTGGATGGTATGGTACATATCTCCGAGCTGAGCTGGAGCCGCATCAAGAACCCCGCCGAGGTCTGCAAGGTGGGCGACACGCTGGAGGTGTATGTCATCAGCTTCGACGCTGAGAAGCGCAAGATCTCCCTGGGCGTGAAGGACCGCTCCATCAATCCTTGGGATCTGTTTATGAGCAAATATTCCGTCGGTGATGTGGCCACCGTCCGCATTGTCAAACTGATGACCTTCGGCGCTTTCGCCGAGGTTGTTCCCGGTGTTGACGGCCTGATTCACATCTCTCAGATCGCCGACCGCCGCATCGAAAAGCCCGAGGATGTTCTGTCCGAGGGTCAGGAGGTTGAGGCTAAGATCACCGCAGTGGACGAGGAGAAGAAGAAGATCTCCCTCTCCATCCGTGCTCTGCTGGCCCCCGCCGCCGAGGAGGCTCCCGTCGAGGAGTAATTCCCGCAATCAAAGAGGCAGACCCTTAGGTCTGCCTCTTCTTTGCAAAAAGTTGTGATTTTTTTCACGCTTTGGATTGCAAGCATCCCCGGGGAGTGATATACTTCAACGTGGAAAATTACTGAAATGACGCGATTACGATAGAAAACCGATACATTAGGGAGGAACGACGATGAGCTATCAGGATGAATACAAGCAGAAACTGGTCACCGCCGAGGAGGCCGCAAAGGTGGTCAAGTCCGGTGACTGGGTGGACTACGGCTGGTCTACCTGCACGGTCAACGCCATCGACAAGGCGCTGGCAAAGCGGTATGAGGAATTGACGGACGTCAAGCTCCGGGGCGGTATTCTGACCCGTCGGCTGGCGGTTTTTGATGTTCCCAATGTGGCAGACCACTTTACCTGGAACTCCTGGCACATGAGCGGTGTGGAGCGCAAGGCCATCAAGGAGGGCTTCGCTTTCTATGCTCCCATCCGCTATTCTGAGCTGCCCGGCTATTACCGCACCTGCAACGGGCCCGTGGATGTTGCCATGTTCCAGGTTGCTCCTATGGACGAGCACGGCTATTTCAACTTCGGCCCCAACTGCTCCCACATGAAGGCCGTGTGCGATGTGGCCAAGAAGATCATCGTGGAGGTCAACAAAAACGTCCCCGTGTGCCTTGGCGGCTACGACAACTGCGTCCACATCAGCCAGGTGGACATGATCGTCCAGGGAGAAAATCCTCCCATGGAGACTCTGGGTGGCGGCGGTGCCCCCTCTGATGTGGATATCGCCGTTGCAAACCTGGTGGTGCCCGAGATTCCCAACGGTGCCTGCTTGCAGCTTGGCATCGGCTCCATGCCCAATACCATCGGCAAGATGATCGCTGAGTCCGATCTGAAGGACCTGGGTGTCCACACCGAGATGTACGTGGACGCTTTCGTGGATATGGCTGCCGCCGGCAAGATTACTGGCGCCTGCAAGCCCTTCGACAAGGGCCGCCAGGTCTATGCCTTTGCCGCCGGTTCCCAGAAGCTGTATGACTATCTGAACAACAATCCCGCCTGCATGACGGCCCCCGTGGACTATGTCAACAGCATCGCCCGCGTTGCTCAGATTGACAACTTTATTTCCATCAACGGCGCGGTGGACATCGACCTCTTCGGCCAGGTCTCCTCTGAGTCTTCCGGCATCAACCATATCTCCGGTGCCGGCGGTCAGCAGGACTTTGTTATGGGTGCTTACCTTGCCAAGGGCGGCAAGAGCTTCATCTGCTGCTCCGCAACTGTCAAGGACAAGAAGACCGGCCAGCTCCACTCCCGCATCCGTCCCACGTTGGTGGAAGGCTCTATTGCCACCTGCACCCGCAGCAACCTGCACTATGTGGTGACCGAGTTCGGCAAGTTCAACGTCAAAGGCAAGTCCACCTGGGAGCGTGCTGAGGGCCTCATCGGCATCGCCCATCCCCAGTTCCGCGATGAACTCATCGCCGAGGCGGAGAAGATGCACATCTGGCGTCGCTCCAACAAGAAGTAAGACATACCAAACAGGGCGGACAGCTTGCGGCTGTCCGCCTTTTTTGCTAAAATAATTCCGGATTCTGGGGAGTCATACTTGTATTTGCCGTATAAACCGGGTATAATATGTTTAGAATTGAACAAACAACAGAGCGGGAAACCTGTGGCCGCCAACGACCGAAAGGGGAAAGGATCTGTCATGTTCAGCATAGGGGAGCGGGTCGTACATCCGATACACGGCGCCGGCGTAATCGACGATATCGTGCAGGAAAGGATCTCTGGCACTGTGCGGGAATACTATGTGTTCAAGGCGCCGTCCAACGGACTGGTGCTGAAGATTCCTGTGGCTAATGTCACTGCGGTCGGCATCCGCCCCATCATGACCCATGACGAGGTGGAGTGCTTTTTTGCCAAGATCCCTTTGCTGGAGGCGGAGGCCAATTCCAATTGGAGTAAGCGCTACCAGGAAAACGTGAGCCGGTTGAAAAGCGGCGATCTTTGTGAGGTCATCCGGGTCATCAAGTCACTGATGTACCGGGCCAATCACCGCGCCCTTTCCACGGGAGAGTGGAAGATGCTCCACACCGCAAAGCAGATCATCATTTCCGAGATCGCCCTGGTGGAGGGCTGCACTTCCCAGGAAGTTGAAACCCGGCTGGACGTTGCCGTGATGCAAAAAAACGCCCTGGGATAAGAGGGGAAGCATATATGCTGTCATTTTTCAAGAAATTCAAAAAAAAATCCCGCCCCCGCTGTGCGGCTCTTGTGGCGGCGGCTGGAAGCTCCAGCCGGATGGGCGGCGTCAATAAGCTGCTCCAGAGCCTGGATGGGATGCCGGTGCTGGCCCGGACTTTGACCGCGCTGCAGCGGGCGGAGCTGGTGGATGAGATTATCATCGCTACCCGGGAAGAGGACTTGGTGGAGATCTCTCACCTGTGCCATACATACGGCATCACCAAATGCACGAAGGTGGTCCGGGGTGGTGAGAGCCGTGTTCATTCCGTACTGCTGGCCGCCATGGAGGCATCTGCCGATACGGATCTGCTGGCCGTGCAGGATGGTGCGCGTCCTCTGGTAACGCCGGAGCTCATCGACCGGGTCATCACTGCCGCCGTCCGCTGCGCGGCGGCGGCGCCTGCCGTTCCGGTGAAGGACACTGTTAAGACTGTGAAGGACGGCGGCGCTGTGGAGGAGACTCTGGACCGGGATACCCTCCGGGCCGTGCAGACCCCCCAGGTCTTTTCCGCGGACCTTTTGAAGGCCGCGCTTCAGTCTGCCGTTGAGAACAATCTCCCTATTACAGACGATTGTTCCGCCGTGGAGCGGCTGGGAAAGGTGGTTTTCTTGGTGGAGGGTGACGAGGAGAACCTCAAGATCACCACGCCCACGGACCTGATCCTGGCAGAAGCTTTGCTACGCGCAAGGGAGGAAGGGGTATGACAGGCCTTCGCATCGGACATGGTTATGACGTCCACCGTCTTGTGGAGGGCCGTCCCCTGATTCTCGGCGGGGTGGATATTCCTTGGAAGCTGGGCCTTCTGGGCCATTCTGACGCCGATGTCCTCACCCATGCCGTCATGGACGCCCTCAGCGGCGCCGCCCGCCTGGGAGACATCGGAAAGCTTTTTCCCGATACTGACCCGGCCTATGCAGGCATCTCCAGCCTGAAGCTCCTTGCGCATGTGGGCGGACTTCTGGAAGATCGTGGTTTTGCCGTGGTGAACATCGACGCCACCCTCCTTGCCCAGGCCCCCAAGGTCGGTCCCTATCGCTCCCGGATGGAGGCCAATCTCGCCCGGGTGCTGGGGATTGAAGCCTGGCAGGTCAACGTCAAGGCCACCACCGAGGAAGGCCTTGGCTTTACCGGCGACAGCTCCGGTATGGCGGCCCATGCCGTTGTCCTTCTGGAAAAAAAATAATCATTTGAGAGCGCTATGTCTTTCATGGCGCTCTTTTCTTTCACCTTTTCTCGCGCCTCCCATAGACTGGGAAGAGAGGAGGAGTGAGCGAATGGAGCAATATTTGATCCTTGCCCGCTCTGTGACCTATGCCCAGCGAATGCAAAAAGCGCTGGGGCAGGCGGGTATTCGTTGTCAGATTTCCCGCGCGCCAAGGGATGTGACCGACCTTGGCTGCGCTTATGTGGTGCGCCTTGATTTCAGGGATCTTGCACCGGCTTTGGTCACGCTTCACAAAGAAGGCCTGGACCCCATCCGCATTTTCCTGGAACAGCATGGGGAATACCGGGAGGTGATGTCCACATGATCTATCTGGACAGCGCCGCTACCACGTTCCAGAAACCGCCCGCCGTGTCTCTTGCCATGGCGGAGGCGCTTCGTACCATGAGTTCCCCCGGGCGGGGCGGATATGAAGCCGCCATGCATGCGGCGGACATGGTTTTTCAATGCCGAAGCGAGCTTGCGGAGCTGTTTCACATGAAGGACCCGGGGAGGGTGGTATTCACCATGAATGCGACCCATGCCCTGAATATTGCCATCAAAAGTCTGGTACGCCGGGGAGGAAGGGTCGTCATCTCCGGGTACGAGCATAATGCCGTCACCCGGCCGCTGTTTGCCGTCGGTGCAGATGTGCGCGTTGCCGCCGCACCGCTGTTCCGGCCGGAGGAGGTGGCCGGCGCCTTTGACAGGCTGATTCGTCCCGGCACGGATGCCGTCATCTGCAACCATGTTTCCAACGTTTTCGGCTTCGTACAGCCTGTGAAGGCCGTTGCCGCCCTTTGCCGCAAGCGGCATGTTCCACTCATCATTGATGCGTCTCAGTCGGCGGGACTTCTGCCCTTGGATATGGAAGCCCTTGGCGCGGCGTTTATCGCCATGCCGGGGCATAAGGGGCTTTACGGCCCTCAGGGTACCGGAGTTCTCCTCTGCGGAGAAAGCGTACGTCCCCGGACACTGCTGGAAGGCGGGACCGGGAGCATTTCTCTCCGGCAGCAGATGCCGGATTTCCTGCCCGACCAGTTGGAGAGCGGCACCCACAATGTTCCCGGTATTGCGGGGCTTCTTGCCGGTGTGCGGTACGTGCGCCGGCAGGGAATGGAAAACATCTGCCAAAAGGAAAGACAGCTTGCTCTCATGGCGGCGGAAGGCCTTCAGCAGCTTCCCGGCGTCCGTGTGTATACGCAGCCCGGACTTTACGGCCAGCTCGGCGTGCTGTCTTTCACTGTGGAGGGCAGGGACAGCGAGGAGACAGGCGCCGCACTGGGGGAAGCGGGCGTTGCCGTCCGGGCAGGGCTGCACTGCGCCCCTCTTGCGCATCGGAGCGGTGGGACCCTTGAAACAGGTACGGTGCGCATCAGTTTTTCCGATTTCAACACGAAAAAGGAGATTGTTCGTTTTCTCTCCCTCACAGACGCCCTGCTTCACTGATAATTCTGAATAGTCCGTTAATTTTCACCGTGTTTACCTTGCAATTGGCAGGCATATTTTATATAATCAAAGTATTCATGACCTGAAAGGGTGAAGACGTTCAATGAACTGGAGCCTTACGGAAGCAACCGCCTGGATTTGGCGGTATCTGCAGACGCTGCAGGTCACAGACTTCCTGGATATCGCCATTATGGCGTTTGTGTTTTATAAAATTCTGACGCTGGTGCAAAGCACGAAGGCGGCAAGCCTTTTGAAAGGCCTGCTGACCTTTCTGGCGATGCTGCTGGTCTCCTCGGCGCTGCATCTCAACGGCATCAATTTTATCCTGAGCGGCATGGTGGACATGGGCGTTCTGGCGCTGATTATCTTGTTCCAGCCGGAGCTGCGCCGTCTCCTGGAGCAGATGGGCAGCCGCAGCTTTGTAGCGTTCCTGACCCACACGGAGGACGGCGGTACCATTGAAAAAACCATCGCCCAGACCGTGATCGCCTGCACGGATATGTCCCAGAGCCGTACCGGTGCGCTGATCGTATTTGAGCGGGAGATGCTGATGGATGACCTGGTGCGCAGCGGCACCGTACTGGATGCCGCTGTGTCCAGCGAGCTTTTGAAAAACATTTTTTTCGTAAAGGCCCCCATGCACGATGGCGCCGTCATTGTCCGAAATGGACGTGTACTTGGCGCCGGCTGTATGCTGCCCTTGAGCAAAAACGTGAATCTCAGCCGGGACCTGGGTATGCGGCACCGCGCCGGAATCGGTATGAGCGAGAATTCCGACGCCGTGGTGGTCATCGTATCCGAGGAGACCGGCTCCATCTCCGTTGCCATCGGCGGTATGCTCAAGCGGCATCTGAAGCCGGAAACGCTGGAAAACCTCCTTCGCAACGAGCTCCTTCCTCAGGATGTCTCCGAAAAGGAGAAAAAGCCGGGCCTTCTTGGCCTGCTGCACATCAAGAAGAACGGAGGTGTGGACGATGGCCAATGAAAACGAGAAAGTGGACACCAAGAAGTACTTGTATATCCTTTTGTCCATCTTTGTGGCTGCCTCCATCTGGTTCTTTGTGGATGAGCATAATAACCGGACGGTCGAAGTGGAATTTAAGGATATCCCCATCACCTACCGGGACGTCAATGAGGGCCTTTCCGAGCGTGGATTGATGCTGGTGGAAGGGGAGGACAGCGGCACCAGTGAAACCATCGACCTGACCCTGGAAGGCCGGCGGAGGCTGATTACGGATCTTGACAGCTCCAAGATCACCGTTACCGTGGATCTTTCCGATATCACGGAAACCGGCAAGAAGTGGATCAGGCCCAGCATCACCTATTCCGAACGAAAATTTGCCGACATTACGGTGGAGAGCAGCTATTATGTCACCGTGAACATCAGCGAGCTGAACCGCCGCACGGTAGATGTTCGCTGTGAGGTCACCGGAAATGTGGCTAACGGCTATTCCGCAGGCGAGGTTCAGCTCTCCCAGACGGAAGTGGAACTGCGCGGTCAGGCGAAAGACATTGACCCCGTCAGCTTTGTGAAGGTCACTCTGGATATCGGACAGGACGCTTCCGAGACCATCAGCCGCGACCTTACCTTCCAATACTATGACCGCAACGGCAATCTTCTGGACGGCGATGGCGTCCGCCCCACCGTGGAGTATATCCAGGCCAGGCTGCCGGTGTTTGTCACCAAGGAACTGAATCTGGTGGTGAACTTCTCGGAGGCCCCCGGTGCAAGGCTTGACAACACCGAGTGGGATATTTTCCCCAAGAGTATTACCGTCTCCGGTGACGCATCGCAGCTAAAAAATGTGAATAATATCATTTTGGGGGACTGCGACCTTTTGAAGCTGACTGCAGAATCCACCTCTTACGAAGCCACATTCCCCATCATCATTCCCGAGGGATGCAAAAACCTCAGCGGCGTCACGCGGGCCACCCTGAAGATCAGATTCAAGGATATGATCAGTACGGAACTGCTGGCTGTCAATTTTGATTACGCCAATCTGCCGGAAGGGAAGACGGCCACCATCCTGACGGAGGAGCTTCCCATCGCTCTCTTCGGCACCTCCGCAGACGTGACGTCTTTGACCAGTGACGATATCATCGTCATTGCTGACCTGAGCGACTATACCGGCGCTTCCGGAACCTACAGCGTCCCGGCTACCGTGAAGGTGACCTCCGGAGCGGATGTGGGCGTTTCCGGCACTTATCAGGTTCAGGCAAGGATCTCGGAGACGCCGTCCACGAATGATCCGATGGTCCAGGCACCATCGGAAGAGTAACACAGGAGAAACGCTATGACCCAAATCGCAACTGTTGAACGGATCATTGATGCTGACCACGCGGTGATTTCCGTTCCCCGGAAATCCGCCTGCGGACATGACTGTGAGGAGTGCGCCGGCTGCGGTGTCTCCGGCGCGGCCGTCAAGGCCAAAGCGCTGAACACCGCCGGTGCAAAGCCGGGCCAGAAGGTGGTGGTGGAAAGCGACACGAAAAAGATGCTGCGCATCGTGGCGCTGGTATACCTGATCCCGGTGGTGCTGTTCATTTTCGGATATCTCATTCCCGCCTTGATGGGGGCCAGTGTGGCCGTCCAGTATACCGCGGCCCTGCTGGGCTTTGCGGCGGGAATTGCGGTGGCTATCGCCTATGACCGGCGTCTCAAGGCAAGAGGAGGACTTTCCTTCACCATCGTTCGGCTGTTTTAACGATGTTCGGTTATGTAAGACCCCCTCTTTCCGACCTTCCTCAGGAGGAATCGGAACGCTTTCGCCGCATCTACTGCGGCCTGTGCCACACGCTTGGCAGGGAATATGGAGCCGCGGCCCAGTTCATCCTGAACTATGACTTCACCTACCTTGCCATCTTCCTTTCCGCAGCGGAGGACGACCCGTGCCGCAGCGGACGGTGTATCGCAAGTCCCCTGCGTAAAAGGGAGTATCTTCCCGGCAGCAAGGCCTTGGAGCTTGCCGCCGATGAGAGCGTGATCCTTGCTTACTGGCAGCTTCGGGACGGCGTTTCCGATCATGACTGGTTCCATGGACTTAAGTACCGGGCGGCCTCTTCCGCATTGGAGCGTGCTTACCGCAGGGCTGCTCAAAAACGTCCCGGCTTTGATGAGGTCACCCGACGTCAGCTGCGGATCCTCGCTGGATTAGAAGAGGAGAATTGTACGTCCATGGACCGGGCGGCAGACGCTTTCGCAGTGCTTTTGGGAGGTGCGGCGGATGAGGTGGAGGATCCCGTTCGACGCCGGGTGCTGGAGCAGCTCCTCTATCACCTGGGACGTTGGGTATATCTGGTGGATGCGGCGGATGATTTGAAAAAAGACGCCGAAAACGGAAACTATAATCCTGTGGCGCTGCGCTATGGCCTGACGGACGGCGTATGGACGCCGGAGTGCAGGCGGGAATTTGCTGCAACGCTGGACCACTCCATCCACATGATGACCACAGCCTTTGAACTTTGGGATTTCGGTGTGTGGACGCCGATTTTGGAGACAACCCTTTATACCGGCCTGTTCCGCGTGGGCAAGGCAGTGCTTGACGGTACGTACCGGCCGTTGCTGCGCGGTGAGGATATTAGAAAGAAACGCAAGAATGGTGAGGATAGCGCATGAAAGATCCCTATCAGATACTGGGCGTATCGGAAAGTGCAAGTGACGACGAGGTCAAACGGGCCTATCGAAACCTTGCGCGGAAATACCACCCGGACAATTATCATGATAATCCTTTGGCGGATCTAGCTCAGGAAAAGATGAAAGAGATTAACGCCGCCTATGAGGAGATCAACAAAAGACGAAGCAGCGCCGCTGCGGGACATCAGAGCAGCACGGGTTATGCGGGTTATGGCAGTTACGGCGGTTACGGCGGCGGATATGCCCAATATAACCAGCAGTCCACCAGCTCTGTTCTCCAGCAGGCCCGGGTCGCCATCCAGACGGGGAATATTACACGGGCGGAGGCACTGCTTGCCAACTACAGCGATCACAACGCCGAGTGGAACTTTCTGCGGGGAGCTGTGTGCTATCGCCGAGGCTGGATGGATGAGGCCAGGCGCTACTATCAGACGGCTTGTCAGATGGAGCCCGGTAATCAGGAATACCGTCAGGCTCTGGAATTCATGGAAAACGGGACCCGGTCTGCTTACCGTCCCGGCGGCGATGCCTTTGGCACGGAGATGTGCAGCGCCAATCCATGTCTTACACTGTGTTGCGCTTACACCCTTTGCAACGGCGGCTACTGCTTCTTTTGCTAATGGGTCATAGGGAGGAAGAAAAATGATCAAGAGTATGACCGGCTACGGCCGGGCCAGAAAGACGCTGAACAAGCGTGATATTACGGTGGAGGTCCGCTCTGTCAATAACCGCTATCTGGACTGCACCGTGAAAATGCCCCGGATGTATACCTTTGCCGAGGACGCGATCAAGCAGTGCGTGCAAAAGGCCATCTCCCGGGGCAAGGTGGATGTGTTCATCACGGTGGATGCCTCCGCGGCAGATGTTGCAAAGGTCACCGTCAACCGGGAATTGGCGGCAGGCTACACCGCCGCCCTCCGGGAACTGGCGGAAGTGTGCGGCATGGAATCTCATGTGACGCCGGAGCAGCTCTCCCGTTTTCCGGATGTCCTGACTGTCACCAAGGCTGACGAGGACCTGGAGACTGTCAGCGCTGATCTTTGCCAGGTATTGGCCGAAGCGCTTACCGCTTATAACGAGATGCGCGCTGTGGAAGGGCGGAAGCTGGCGGAGGATATCTGCAACCGTCTGGCCACCATCGAGGACTATACCGCCCAGGTGGAAAAGCGCTCTCCCGAGACTGTGAAGGAGTACCGGGAGAAGCTGACTGCCCGGATGCAGGAGGTCCTTCAAAGCGCTACCATCGACCCCCAGCGTATCCTGACTGAGGCTGCCATTTACGCGGACAAGGTGGCTGTGGACGAGGAAACCGTTCGCCTGCGCAGCCATGTGGCCCAACTGCGCAGCATGGTGGCCTCTGACGAACCCATGGGCCGCAAGATGGACTTTTTGATCCAGGAGGTCAACCGGGAATCCAACACCATCGGCTCCAAGTGCAACGACGTGGACATCGCCCGCGTGGTGGTTGGGCTGAAGGCCGAGGTGGAGAAGATGCGTGAACAGGTCCAGAATGTGGAGTAAGGGATGAAACTCATCAATATTGGTTTTGGAAACCTGGTTTCCGAGGAACGTCTGGTGGCCATTGTCAGCCCGGATTCCGCGCCCATAAAGCGTATGGTGCAGGAGACCCGGGAGCGCGGCATGCTGATCGATGCCACCTATGGCCGCAAGACCGCGTCCATTTTCATCATGGACAGCGACCATGTGATACTGTCCGCTCTGCCCGTCGAAAAATTTGGCCTGCGCCTTGCGGATGAGAAGGAGTAAATCGGTATATGAGAAAGGGAAAAACGTTTATTGTCTCCGGCCCTTCCGGTGTCGGAAAGAGCACTGTGCTCAACGCCCTGCTGCAAAAGCGAAAGGACGTGTATTTTTCAGTGTCCGCCACCACACGTCCGCCCCGCACGGGTGAGGAGGACCATGTTCATTATCATTTCATCGATGTGGACACCTTCCGGGAATGGATCGTCAAGGATGAGTTCCTGGAATATGCCGAATATGTGGGCAACTTTTACGGCACCCCGAAAAAGTATGTGGACGCGGCGATGGAGGAGGGCAGGGATGTCATCCTTGATATCGAGATCCAGGGCGCCATCCAGGTGGTGAGCAAGCGGCCGGATACGGTGCGCATCTTTATCGCTCCCCCCAGTTGGGACGAGCTGGAGCGCCGCCTTACGGAGCGCGGCACCGACACCGAGGAAAAAATCCAAAAGCGGCTCCTCCGGGCCAAAGTGGAGTTCCAGACCGCCCACACCTATGACTATTTTGTGATTAATGACACAGTGGAAAATGCTGTGCAAGAGCTGGATGCCATTATGACGGCGGAGCACTGCAAGCCTCAGGAGCGCATGGAGATTATCTCCGGCCAATAAAAAAACCTGTATGTAAATTTAGCCGATTTGGCAGAATGGAAGTAGATTATTATGATGCTGTATCCCGCTATGAGCAAGCTGACCTCCCGTATTCCCAACCGCTATATGCTGGTGGATGTTGTTGCCCGCCGCGCCCGTCAGATCGCTGACGAGGCCGATGAAGCCGACATCCATCTGGATGAAAAGGCCGTGACTCTGGCCATCCATGAGGTAGCCGACGGCAAGATCGACGCCAGCGGCATGGACCTGACCATCAGGGAAAACTGACCCGCAATTTTTGACAACAGCACGGAGGAGGGCGTGGTATGGAGACGGCGGTGATCGTAAAAGTCGCGGTCAGCGCCGCGCCCTATTCCATTGATAAGCCCTACAATTACCTGGTGCCGAAAGAACTGCTGGAAGCGGCGGTTCCCGGCGTCCGGGTCATCGTTCCTTTTGGACGGGGTAACCGGGAGTCTGAGGGGATCATCCTCTCCCGGGGTGAGGGTGAAAAATTCCAGGGCATCAAGCCTCTCAAGTCCGTTCTGGACCGGGAGGCCGTTTTGGATGGAGATGGGATCGCGCTGGCGCTTTGGATGCGGCAGCGATACTTTTGTACGCTGTTTGAAGCCGCCAAGACCATCCTGCCCGCCGGCCTGTGGTACCAGATTAAAGAGGTCTGGCATTTTGCGGATGGGTACGAGACAGCGGTGGACGCGATGGAAAAGGATATCCCCCAAAGCGGTGCCGTAATGGATGTTCTGTATGCCTCCGGCGGAAGTGCTGACCTGGCGGCCTTGAAGGAAGCCTGTGGTGAACAGGTAGGGGCTACGCTGAAAGCGATGCAGAAGGCCGGTATTCTCTCCTGCGAGACGGATGCGAAACGCCGCATCGGTGATAAGACACGGCGTATGGTCTCCCTTGCCGTGCGCAGTGAGGATGCCATCGCCTATATGGAGCCAAAACGCCTGCGGGCCCCTCAGCGCTATGAGGCCATAAAGCTTCTGGCCACTACCGGCCCTACTTCCGCCGCGGAGCTTTGCTATTTTACCGGCATTTCCCAGGCGGCCCTGAGGGCACTGGAAAAAAGCGGCATTATCACCTTCTCCCAGGAAGAAGAACTGCGCGTTCCCCAGGCTGAGGCGGTGGAGCCTGGTGCGCCTATCGTGCTGAATGATGAGCAGCAGGCGGCCTTTGGGCAGATACTTGCCCTGACCCAGACCGGAAGGCCGGAGGCTGTGCTGCTGCAGGGCGTGACCGGAAGCGGAAAGACTCAGGTTTATCTGCGCCTTGTAGAGGAAATATTGATGCAGGGGAGAAGTGCCATCGTCCTGGTGCCGGAAATCGTTTTGACACCCCAGATGATGCGGAAGTTCTCAGCTTATTTCGGCTCACGGGTGGCTATGCTCCACAGCTCTCTGCGCCTGTCGGAACGCTACGACCAATGGAAGCGCATTCGCAGGGGAGAGGTTCAGGTGGTTTTGGGCACCCGCTCCGCCATTTTCGCCCCAGTGAAAAATCTCGGGCTCATCGTCCTGGACGAGGAGCAGGAAGGCAGCTACCAGTCCGAAAATCCGCCCCGCTATCATACCCGCGATATCGCCAAGTTCCTTTGTGCCCGCCACAGCGCGGTTATGGTCCTGGGCTCCGCCACTCCCTCCGTTGAATCCGCCTGGGCGGCAAGGCAAGGCATCTATCACAAGGCGGAGCTTCGCCGGCGCTACAATACCGGAAACCTGCCCCAGGTGATCATCTCTGACCTCCGTCAGGAGATCAAGGCGGGCAATCCCGGCCTTATCGGCGGGGACTTGCGCCGGGAGCTGGAAGAAAATATTGCCCACGGTGAACAGAGCATCCTGTTTTTGAACCGCCGGGGCAACAGCCGGATGCTTCTTTGCGGCGAGTGCGGTTATGTTCCTGAATGTCCCCGCTGCAGCGTGGCCATGACCTACCATTCCGCCAACGGCCGGCTGATGTGCCACTACTGCGGCCACTCGGAGCGGAGCTATGACACTTGCCCTGTGTGCGGCGGATTGATGAAGCATGTCGGCACCGGTACGCAGAAGGTGGAAGAGGAGCTGCGGGAGTTGTTTCCGGATGCATCGGTTTTACGCATGGATGCCGATACCACCACCGAGGGACATGAGAAACTCCTTAGCCGGTTTGAAAAAGAAAAGATCTCCATCCTTTTGGGCACCCAAATGGTGGCCAAGGGGCTGGACTTTGAAAATGTGACGCTGGTGGGCGTCCTTTCCGCAGATCTTTCCCTGTATGTGGACCATTACCGTGCCGCTGAGCGCACTTTTAACCTTCTGACCCAGGTGGTGGGCCGGGCCGGACGGGGCGGAAAGGCGGGCCGGGCGGTGATCCAGACCTATACACCGGAAAATGACGTTATCCGCTGTGCCGCCGCCCAGGATTTTGAGCGGTTTTACGAAGGGGAGATCCGGGTCCGCCGTGCGCGTCGCTATCCGCCATTTGCGGACCTGTTCACCTTTACCGTCTCTGGCACAGAGGAAGGAAACGTGCTGCGTGCCGCGGCCACCGTGCGTGAAACCCTGCGCCGTATCTGCCAGTCTCTCAGCTCCGCGGAGATAGAGGTCCTGGGCCCTGCCCCAGCTCCGGTATTGAAGGTAAACAACCGCTACCGCTACCGTGTCACCCTTGTAGGAAAAAACGAAAAGGCCCTGCGGGAGCGTATTAGCTGGCTTTTGAAAGAATTTGCAAATGACCGCGCCAACCGCGGATTGAATATTTTTGTGGACTGCAACACTTTGGAGTGAAGCAGTTGAGGAGGATAACAAATGGCATTACGAAAGATCGTTGAAGTAGGCGATAGCTGCCTTACCAAGGTGTGCCGCCCTGTGACCGCTTTCAACTCCCGTCTCCATGCCCTGCTGGACGACATGACGGAAACGCTGGTCGAAGCCGGCGGCGCCGGACTTGCCGCTCCCCAGGTGGGTATTTTGCGCCGTGTGTGCGTTGTTTTGGATGAGGAGAGCGAGGAGTATTTGGAGTTGGTGAACCCCGAGATCGTGCTCCAAAGCGGCGAACAGACCGGCCTGGAGGGCTGCTTGAGCGTTCCCGGCAAGTGGGGTATCGTGACCCGCCCCTATCATGTCCGCGTCCGCGCCCAGGACCGCTATGGCGACTGGTTTGAGGCCGAGGCCGATGGTCTCACCGCCCGGTGCTTCTGCCACGAGCTGGAGCATTTGGACGGACATCTCTATACGGAGCATATCGATCACTTCCTTTCCGAGGAAGAGCTCCGGGACTATCTGGAAGCAGAAGAGGAAGGGGAATAAACAATGCGTATCCTGTTCATGGGAACGCCGGATTTTGCCGTTGCGTCCTTGAAGCGCCTGGTGGAGGAGGGCCATGAGATCTGTGGTGTGTTCACCCAACCGGACAAGCCCAAAAACCGCGGGCACAAGCTTGCATTCTCACCTGTAAAGGAATATGCCATTACAAAGAATCTCGCCGTTTACCAACCCTTGAAGATGCGGGACGGGGAGGCTTACGGTATTGTGGAGTCCCTGCGGCCAGAGCTGATTGTGGTGGCGGCCTATGGGAAGATCCTGCCGGAGGATATTTTGAACTTCCCCACGCTTGGCTCCATCAATGTCCACTCCTCGCTCCTGCCCAAATACCGGGGCGCCGCCCCCATCAACTGGGCCATTCTGGACGGCCAACGTGAGACGGGCGTTTCCATCATGTATATGGCAAAGGAGCTGGACGCCGGCGATGTGATCCTGCAAAAAACTACCCCCATCCGGGATGATGAGGACGCCCATATGCTGACAGCCCGGCTGGCGGAGCTTGGCGCACAGGCTCTCTCCGAGGCCGTTTCCGCCCTTGGAGACGGCACCGCCACCCGTACACCTCAGGGTACGGAATTCACTTATGCATCCATGCTCTCCAAGGAGATGTCTCCCATCCGATGGACACGGACCGCTCATGAGATTAACTGCCAGGTGCGCGGCCTGATCCCCTGGCCCTGCGCGACCACGGATGTCATTAACGGTGAATCCATGAAGCTCTATGTGACGGAGGAGACCGGGGAGACTGTCTCCTCCCATCCCGGCGTCATCGTTGCAGCAGGAAAGAACGGCATCGACGTTGCCTGCGGCGATGGTAAAGTGCTGCGCATCAAGGAGCTCCAGGCCCAGGGCGGCAAGCGCATGACCGCCGGTGCCTATTTGCTGGGCCATCCCATCCAAATATAAAGCGAGGTAGCTTATGCCTGTTTATGGCTATTATGGTTACGGCGATTTTCTCGCCCAGAATATTTACTGTATTTTACTGATCCCTGTCCTGATTCTGTCTTTTTGGGCGCAGATGCAGGTCTCCGGCAGTTTTCGGCGCTACAGTGCCGTGAATAACCGCCGCCGTATCACCGGTGCCCAGGCGGCGGAGGCCGTGCTGCGTGCCCATGGGGTCTATGATGTGGCGATCCGTCGCTGCCGCGGCAATCTCACGGATCACTATGATCCCCGGGATAACGCCATCTACCTTTCCGAAACGGTTTATGCTGCCCCCACCATCGCCGCGGTTGGCGTTGCCGCCCATGAGGCCGGCCATGCCGTGCAGTATGCGGTGGGCTACGGCCCGGTACGCCTTCGCAGCGCTATTGTGCCGGTGACTCAGCTGAGCTCCAGGCTCTCCTTTCTTCTGCTTTTGATCGGTCTTTTCCTTTACAGCCAGCGGCTCTTTTTGGTGGGCATATTGCTCTTTTCCCTTACAACGTTTTTCCAGCTTGTGACACTCCCGGTGGAGTTCAACGCCTCCAACCGAGCCCTTGCAACCATTGAGGGACAGCGGCTCCTGGACGATGAGGAGCTTGGCGGCGCAAGAAAAGTTCTGCGGGCTGCTGCCATGACCTATGTGGCGGCACTGCTGATGAGCATACTCCAGCTTCTGCGCTATGTGCTGATCTTCCTCGGCCGTGAAAACCGAAGAGGAGGCAGCCGCCGATGAAAGCTTCCGCCCGTGGTACAGCCCTGCGTGTCCTTGTCAGCTGCCGCACCAACGGCGCTTGGGCAGACGCCGCATTGAAAGCGCACCTGAGAGGCTTGAGCGGCGCCGACGCGGCCCTTTGCAGCCGTATCGTCTATGGCGTGATGCAAAACCGAATGCTGTTGGACTTTTATATCGGCTCCTATTGCTCCCAAAAGCCCGACCATTTGCAGCCGCCGTTGCTGGACATCCTGCGCATCGGCGCCTACCAGATCTTGTATCTGGATAAAGTGCCTGATAGCGCAGCCGTCAATGAATCCGTGGAGCTTGCCAAAGAGAACAAGCGGGGGCAGGCCGCAGGGCTCGTAAACGCCGTACTGCGCAAGATCTCCAAGAATAAGAATGATCTCCCCGCTATCCCGGACCGGGATTTGGAACGGTATCTCTCCATTCGCTACAGCCATCCCAAGTGGCTGGTGAAACGGCTGCTGGCCATGCTCGGCAGGGAGGAGGCGGAACGCTTCCTCGTGGCCAATAACGGCGTTGCTCCCATAACCATCCAGGTCAACCCCATGAAGGCTACGTCGGAAACCCTTCTTGCAGAGCTGACGGAATGCGGAGCTGCGGCCCGGATGCACGCATGGATTCCGGGCTGCCTGGAGCTTTCCGGTACCGGCGACCTGACGGCCCTGGAGTCCTTCCGGGAGGGAAAATTCCTGGTACAGGACGGCGCAGCCCGGCTGGTTTCCCTGGTTGCCGGTATAAAGCCGGGGGATAGGGTCCTGGACGTTTGCGCCGCTCCCGGCGGAAAGTCCTTCAGCGCGGCCTTTGCCATGGGGGATCGGGGGGAGATTGTCGCCTGTGACCTCCACGAAAATAAGCTCCGGCGCATTGAAGAGGGCGCGGAGCGGCTTGGCATTACCTGTATCCATACGGCTGCTGCCGACGGCCGCAATCCCAATCCAGGATGGGCCGGGAAATTCGATGCCGTTTTGGTGGACGCACCCTGCTCCGGCCTTGGCATTATCCGCAAGAAGCCGGATATCCGTTACAAAAAGGCGGATGACCTGTTTGCCCTTCCGGTGATTCAATCCGCCATTCTGGAAAATGCCGCCACCTATGTCCGCCCCGGCGGTACGCTCATCTACTCCACCTGCACCATCTTGCCGGAGGAGAATGAGCAGGTGGCGGACGCCTTCCTGGCCGGACACGGCGAGTTTTCCCGGGAAAGCTTTGCACTGCCCGTTCCCGTGGGAGAGACTGCGGGGGACCTCACACTATGGCCCCAACGCCACGGGACCGACGGCTTTTATATCTGCCGCATGAGGCGGCAGGAAGCATGAGGCTATTGTTATGATCGACTTGAAATCCATGTCCCTCCAGGAGGTGACAGATACCCTGAAAGAGATGGGGGAACCCGCTTTCCGCGGAAAGCAGGTATTCACATGGCTCCATAAGGGTGCCCGCTCCTTTGACGAGATGACGAATCTCCCCAAGACGCTGCGGGACAAGCTGAAAAGCGAATGCATCCTCACTGTGCCCAAGGTGGCCCGAAAGCAGGAGTCCAGGCAGGACGGCACCATCAAGTACCTCTGGGAGCTGGCGGACGGAAACTGCATCGAATCCGTCCTCATGCGCTATCACCATGGAAATACGGTGTGCATCTCCTCCCAGGTGGGCTGCCGCATGGGCTGCGCTTTCTGCGCCTCCACGATTGCGGGAAGGGTCAGAAACCTGACGCCCGCCGAAATGGTGGATCAGGTGCTCTTTACCCAGTTGGACTCCGGCCAGGAGATCTCCAACATCGTCCTTATGGGCATCGGCGAACCAATGGACAATCTGGATACGGTGCTGAAGTTCCTGGAGCTGATCAACCACGCCGACGGAATGAACATCGGTATGCGCCATATCTCTCTTTCCACCTGCGGGGTGATTCCCGGCATCGAGCGTCTGGCTGATCTGGGACTGCAGTTGACTCTGTCAGTCTCCCTCCACGCGCCGGACAGCGAGACCCGCTCCAGAATCATGCCGGTGAACCGCGCCTATGATGTGGAGAATCTTTTCGATGCCTGTCACAGGTATTTTCGTAAAACCGGGCGGCGCATCTCCTTTGAGTATGCCATGATCGACGGGGTAAACGACCACGACTGGCAGGCGGATCTGATTGTGAAAAAGGTGAAGGGAATGCCTGCCCACGTGAATCTGATTCCACTGAATGATGTGGTGGAGAGTCCCTTCAAGCCCTCCCGCCGTATCTCGGCGTTTCAAAAGAGGCTGGAATCCCAGGGCGTGACCGCCACCGTGCGGCGAAGCCTGGGTGGAGATATCGACGCTTCCTGCGGTCAGCTCCGCCGGAAAGCCATGGAAGAACAGCGGAAAGGAGAGTGATTCCAATGCTGCAAATATGGGGAATCACGGATATCGGCCTTGTTCGCAAGGAGAATCAGGATGCCTATACCGTGTACCAGGAGAGGGAGTGCACCATCTGTGTGGTGTGTGACGGCATGGGCGGCCCTGCCGGCGGAAAGCTGGCAAGCCAGATTGCCGTGGATACCTTTACATCAGAATTGAAGAAGATCCTGCGCGCGGATATGACGGCGGAGCAGATAAAAGAGGCTTCCGCCTACGCCGTCTCCATGGCCAATAGGGCGATCCGCAAAACCGCGGAGGATTTGCCGGAATACTGCAGTATGGGAACGACCCTTGTTTCCGCAGTGACCTGCGGGGAAGAGGTAGTCATCACCAACGTGGGGGATAGCCGCGCCTATCATATTACGGAAGGCGGCATCCGCCGGATCACCAAGGACCACTCCCTGGTGGAGCGCATGGTGGATCACGGCGATATCACCGCCGAGGAGGCCCGCCATCATCCCAGCCGCAACCTCATCACCCGCGCCCTTGGCCCTGACAGCGACGCCGAATGTGATAGCTTTCTCTGCTCCCTTCATACAGGAGAGTTCCTTCTCCTTTGTACCGACGGTCTCAGTGGTACCGTGACGGATCAGGAGCTGCTCTTTGAGGTCATCCATGAGAAGAACCCGGACACCTGTCTGGAGCGTTTGCTGGAGATTGCAAAGAACCAGGGCGCACCGGATAATGTGACCGCCGTTTTGATGCGGAAATCGTAAGAGAGGAGGAAACCTATGGATCCGTATATCGGTAAAATGCTGGACAATCGCTATGAGATTCTGGAGCGCATCGGCACAGGCGGCATGGCGGTGGTTTATAAGGCAAAGTGCCACCGGCTTAACCGTCTGGTGGCTGTGAAGATCCTGAAAAGTGACCTCGCTCAGGATGAGGATTTCCGACGCCGCTTCAACGCGGAGTCCCAGGCCGTTGCACAGCTTTCCCATCCCAATATTGTTTCCGTCTATGATGTTTCCAAGGGCGGCGATACGGAATATATCGTCATGGAGCTGATCGACGGCATCACCCTCAAGCAGTATATGGAGCGCCGAGGCCTACTCAACTGGCGGGAATCCCTGCATTTCATCACGCAGATCATGCGGGGCCTTTCCCATGCCCACAGCCGCGGCATCGTTCACCGTGATATCAAGCCGCAGAACATCATGGTGCTGCGGGACGGCAGCGTGAGAGTTGCTGATTTTGGCATCGCCTGCCTGGAAAATTCCGCTCAGACACTGACACAGGAGGCCCTTGGCTCCGTTCACTATATCTCTCCCGAGCAGGCGAGAGGTGACCGCACCGATGCCCGTTCCGACATCTATTCTGCCGGCGTAGTGCTCTATGAAATGCTGACGGGACGGCTGCCCTTTGAGGGCGATTCCGCTGTGTCCGTTGCGATTCAGCATCTCAGCTCCATTCCTCTGGCACCCCGGGAGATCAATCCCGATATCCCTGAGCAGTTGGAACTGATCTGCATGAAGGCCATGGCCCCTGACCTGGAGAAGCGGTATTTTTCCGCAGACGCCATGATTGCCGATTTGGAAGCCTTCCGGAAAAACCCGGAGGTGGATCTGGACTTCGAGATGGAGGACCTTCGTTCCTCTCAGGAAGCAGACGAGCCCACCCGGCCGCTGCGCACTGTAGCGGTCCATTCCGCGGCCGTACAGCAGCGCAGTCATTCCTCCTCACGGGAGCGGGAGCACCGCCGGGACTATGACGATTACGAGGATGAGCGCAGAAGCGGAAAAAAACAGACCTTGCTTTGGGTCGGCGCCGGTTTGCTTGCCGCTGTTTTGGTATTTTTCCTTTTCCGTTCCATCTTTGCTTCCTTCCAGTCTCCCGCCGCCACGGAGCAGTACGAGGTGAAATCCGTTCTGGGATTAACACTGGAGGAAGCCGCCCAGCTTGAAGGCATTAAGAATATTTTTGTTCTGGAGGAGCAGGATTCCACCGTTTTCAGCAGCGAGTATCCTGCCGGAACCATTGCACGGCAGGACCCGGAGGCGGGAGCCCACCGCAAGAGCGATGATCTGCACATCAAGGTTTGGATCAGCGCGGGTGAGGATACCGGAGAAATGCCCGACATTACGAAAATGACCGTCCCTCAGGCCAAGAAGGCTATGCAGAGCATGATCGAAAAGTATGCTTTGACGCTGGATGCCAACGAGGAGTACCAGGAGTTCAGCGACGAGGTGGACAAGGGCTATATCATCCGAACCTACCCTGCGAAAGACGAACGCTTGAAAAAGGGTGACACCATCCAGTTGGTGGTGAGTAAAGGCCCTGAACTCAAGGATGTTCCTGTGATTTCTTTTGTAGGAATGAACATCGAAACGGTCCGCAGCCAGTTGAAGACCCTTGGACTTAGCTGCACGGACGCAGATATTGAAGTCGTTCCCAATGAGGCAGAGATGGGAACGATTATCTGGCAGAGTCTGGAACCCACCACCATGGCCAAAGAAGGAGACACCATTAAATTTAAGGTCAGCTCCGGCCCGCCGGAGGATGAGTCTCATCCCGGCGGCAGCGGCACCATCCAGGATAGCTACAAACTGCCCCAGGATGGCCGCGATAAGGTAAGCGTGAAGGTTTATGTAAGCGGAGAGGAAGAGCCGCAGTTCAATCAAACGGTGGACTGCTCCGATGAGAGGGTTACCGTCATCCTCCGCGGCTCCGGTGAGCAGGAGATCAAGGTCTATTTCGACGGTGAGCTGGAATACAGCTATATCGTCCAATTTGACTAAGTGGGGGACCTATGAGGGAAGGACGTATTCAAAAAGCACTCAGCGGCTTTTATTATGTGGATACCGGAACGGAGTTTTTGACCTGCCGGGCCCGGGGGAAGTTCCGCAATGAGGGGATTTCTCCGCTAGTTGGAGACCGGGTCAGCGTACGGGAGCTTGGAAATGGGGAGGGCTTTATAGAGGCCATTTTGCCACGGCGCAACGCCTTTTCCCGGCCCGCTGTTGCCAATATCGACCAGCTGGTTATCATTGGTTCCGGCGCCATCCCCAGAACGGACCCGTTCCTCATCGACCGTGTAGCATCCATCGCCGCGCTGAAAAAATGCGATGTGATCATCCTCTTGAATAAGTGCGACTTGGATGACGCGGACAGCCTCTACCGCATTTATACCTCTGCCGGTTTCCCAACGCTGCGTGTCAGCGCGGAAACAGGGGAGGGACTTGAGGAATTAAAGCCTCTTATCTCTGGTAAGCTTTCTGCCTTTACAGGTAACTCCGGCGTGGGAAAATCCAGCATTCTGAATGCCCTGGAGCCCGGTTTTTCCATTCAGGTGGGCGAGGTCAGCACAGCCCTTGGCCGCGGCCGTCACACCACCCGCCATGTGGAGCTGTTCCGTCTGAGCTGCGGTGCAGAGATTATGGATACCCCGGGCTTTTCCTCCTTTGAGGCGGAAGACTTGAATCTTGAATGGAAGCGCCACCTACCGGAGACCTTCCCGGAATTCCTTCCTTATCTGGAGGAATGCCGCTTTGTGGGCTGCAGCCATACCAAGGAAAAAGGCTGTGCTGTTCTGGAGGCCCTGGGGAAGGGTGCGATTCAGAAAAGCCGCCATGAAAGCTACCTTCGCCTTTACGAGGAGCTTAGGCCCATTCAGGACTGGCAGGAACGGAAAAAATAAGCATTAGCCCGAAGCGAACTGCTTCGGGCTTTTTCTTTTTGCACGGCGGACAATCCGGCACAAATATACTGAAACAGGGAAAGGAGGTGCGTCCGTATATTTCGCAGGGGAGATCACGGGTGCGGCATTCTTGGGATTCTGGCAGTGGCCCTTGGATGCGGTATCCTGATCGCTGCAATTTTTCCCACGGGGGCGCTGCTGTTTTTGGTGGCATTTTTGCTGATCGCATGCGGCTGCGCCTGCTGCAAACGCTGAAATGGAAAGGAGTCTCACCGTATGAATATCGTCGTTTGGAAATCGCCCAAGGCTCTGCAGGGTATTTTACGAAAACTATTCAGGATTCCAAAGGAATAACCCGGCCAAACGCTTCATAAAGTGGGGCATAACGAACGATCAGGAAAGGAAGTGCCCCATGGATCTGGAACTGAAAAAGTCCTGCCTGGACGCATATGAGGCCGCCGGCAGCATTACCTTGACACAGGAGGAAACTGCGGAGACCATCGTGCCGGATTACTGCCCGGACATCGCACGGATCGTAAAAACGGATGGAACGGTGTATCTCCACAGCCGGGAACTGCGGGACGGAAAAGCGGAAGTGAGCGGAACCCTTCGTGTCAATGTCCTGTACACACCCGATGGAGAGAAGGGACTGCGCACATTGGGATTTACCATCCCATTTACGGCAGAAAGCGAACGGGGGAGTTTCCCCCAGGGCCGCCATTTGACCGCAGAAACGGAAGTAGCCTCCCTGGAGACACGGATGCTGAATCCCCGCAAGGTTTTTACCCGCTGCAAGCTGGTCACCAGGCTTACCGCATTCGAAAAGACGCAGATTGCCTTTTGCAGCGACGCGGAAGCTGAGGCACCCCTGTGCGTAGAAAAGCGGCAGGCAAGCCTGCACTCCGTTTTTATGACCCACATTCTCGAAAAGGATTTTACCTTTACAGATGATCTTACCCTTTCCCCCGGGCGGGAAGGCGCAGCAGAATTGCTGAGCAGCCGTATCCGCAGTTCCATTACGGACATCAAAACCGTAGGAAACAAACTCATCCTAAAAGGAGCCTTCCCGGTTAATGTCCTCTATCGCAGTGTTGACGGGACCTGCGCATCCAGTGACGCGGAGCTGCCCTTTTCGCAGATCATGGAAATGGAGGATGCCGCTGAGGATGCTTCCGCAGATATCCAAATGCAGATAACGGGAGCCGACCTTCAAATCAGTGGGGATGATCCGGAGGGGCGGCAGTTTGCCGTAACACTCTACCTGCACGCTACGGCGTTTTTGTACCAGGAGCGGGAGGTCACGATCCTGGAAGACCTCTATTCCACATCTTATCATACATCCTATGACGCCGCGCCCCTGATCCTCACCTCCTTCCGGGAGAGCATGACCCGTCGGCAGACGGTACGGGAGGTGCTGGAAATCGGCGTGGTGGCGGACTCTATCCTATCCCTTACGGCAGATTGCGGCGCTGTATCTGTGGGCAGGGAAGGGGCGGCCAGCGTTCTGCGCACCATGGTTACCATCCGTGCGCTCTATCTGGATGAAGGCGGCGCGGCTCTGGTGGCGGAGCGCGGTATGGAGGTAAGCTGCCACCTGGATCTGCCGGAAGATTGTCATGTAAGCGCGAAGGGGATCTGCCCGGAAGAGCTCCAGGGCAGCATCGGCGAGCGTGGCATTGAGGTACGCTTTCCGGTGGAATTCTATATCCAGGCGGAATCGAAGGTGAAACGCGTCTGCATCTCCGCCGCAAGGCTGGATACGGATACCCCCAAGGATACCGCCTCCGCGCCCTCTCTGGTGCTGCGGTGCATGCACAAGCAGGAAAGTGCTTGGGACCTCGCCAAGAAGTATCACACGACCATCGCCGATATTTTGGCCGCCAATCAACTGGAAACGGAGGCGGATCTCCCCAGAGACACCCTTTTGCTGATTCCCAAAAAGCGGGCATAATGAAAGCGGACGGCAAATG
>JAEDEN010000074.1 GCA_016293265.1 Oscillospiraceae bacterium
ACGTGGGCTCCGTGGCCCGCGCCCGTGCCTTCGCCCAGAAGCTGCACATGAACCTTGCCATTGTGGATAAGCGCCGTCAGAAGGCCAACCAGTGCGAAGTCATGAACGTCATCGGCGATGTGGCCGGCAAGGACTGCATCCTCTTCGACGACATGGTGGATACCGCCGGTTCCCTCTGCAACGCCGCCAAGGCCCTGGTGGAAGTGGGCGGCGCCAAGAGCGTCCACGCCTGCGCTTCCCACGGCGTCCTCTCCGGCCCTGCCATCGAGCGCATCAACAGCAGCGTCATCAAGGAACTGGCCCTGCTGGATACCATCCCCGCCATCGAGGCCGACCAGAGCGAAAAGATCAAGTATCTCTCCGTGGCTCCCATGTTTGCCGAGGCCATCGAGCGCATTTATCAGGAAGTGTCCCTCTCCAAGATCTTCCGCTAATCAAAAGACCACCTTCAAGGGGCGGATGGAATCCATCCGCCCTCTTTTTTATCTCAATCTTTCAAGGAGTTCTCTATGCTGTTTGGAACAAAATCCGCCGCTGTGGACTGGCTGGTGGTGGGCCTGGGCAACCCCGGCCAGAAGTATGAGCATACCCGCCATAACATGGGCTTTCTCACCGTGGACCTGATGGCAGAAAAGCAGGGCGTGAAGCTGAACAAGGTCAAATTCAAGTCCGCCTACAACATTATGAATTTCGCCGGGTGTAAGTGCCTGGTGATGAAGCCCCAGACCTATATGAACCTCTCCGGCGAGGCGGTGCGGGAGGCGGCCCAGTTCTACAAGATCCCCCCCCAGCGTGTCCTGGTGATCTACGATGACGTATCCCTTCCCGTGGGCAAGCTCCGGGTGCGGCCCAGCGGTTCCGCCGGCGGCCACAACGGCATCAAGAACATCATCGCCCATCTGGGCACGCAGGAATTCCCCCGCATTAAGATCGGTACCGGCGCCCCCGGCGAGGGGGGCGACATGATCGACTGGGTCATCGGTGTGCCCTCCCAGGCGGAGCGCAAGATCCTGGTGGAGAGCTTTGAGCGGGCCGTGGAGGCTGCGGAGTGCATCATTTCCGACGGCTGCCAGAAGGCCATGAACCGCTTCAACTGATCCCTCATCCGAGGGCCTTCCGTTGGAAGGCATAGCGCATAGAAGGATGCGGGAGCTTCATACACTGTCTATCACACCCCCGGCTTTGCCCGCGGGGTGCGATGCCCGTTTCCCCCCATATTCGGAGAGCAAAGGAGGCCGCTATGACCGAATTTCTGAAAAAATTGCAGACCCTGCAGGAGGTGGAGGAGCTGCTCCGCCGGGTGGATGGCGGCGGCTGCCCCGCGGCGGTCAGCGGACTTCAAAGCGTCCAGCGGGCCTGCGTCGGCGCGGCGGTGGCGGCGGGCGCCGGCCGCAGCGCCGTGTTCCTCTGCGGTGATGAGCGGGAGGCCCGCCAGCTTTCCGGGGACCTGACCGCCCTTCTGGGAGAGGCCCCGGTGCTGCTTTTGTCCCGGGAGTGGCAGCTGCGGTCCATGACGGTGGCCTCCCGGGAATGGGAGCAGAGCCGCCTTTCCGCCCTTCACCGCCTGGCGCAGGAGGAGTGCCGGGTGGTCGTCGCCACCGCCGACGCCTTGATGGCCCGCACCATGCCCCCGGCGGTATTGAAAAAGCTGACCGTCACCCTGGAGATAGGGGGACGCCAAGATATCGCCGGGCTGACGGAGCTTCTCCTCTCCGCTGGATACGCCCGGTGCGACCAGGTGGAAGGCCCTGGCCAGTTTGCCCTGCGGGGCGGCATCCTGGATGTATATTCGCCGCTGATGTCCCAGCCTGTGCGCTGTGAGTTTTTCGATGATGAGATCGACTCCATGGGCACCTTTGACCCCGCCACCCAGCGCCGCACCGCCAATGTGGAAAGCGCCTTGCTGCTGCCGGCGGCGGAGGTGCTGCCCGCCTGCGCGAAGGGGGGCCTCTCCGGCCTGGGGGAGACGCTGCTTGCCCTTGCGGGGAAGCTCTCCAAAAAGCAAAAGACCGCTCAAACGGCGGAAAAGCTGCGGGAGGATGGAGAAAAGCTGAAAAACGGCGCTCTCCCCGGCGGCATGGACCGCTATCTTGCCGCCATCTACCCGGATATCCACACGGCCATTGACTTCCTGCCTCCCGACGCGGTGGTGTTTTTCAGCGAGAGCGGCCGGGTGGATGACCGGGCGAAGGGAGCGGCGGAGCAGCTCAGGCAGGAGCTGGAGCCCCTTTTGGAGACGGGGATGATGGCGGGGGAGTACGCCCGGCTGGCCCTCTCGCCGGAGGAGCTTTACGCCGCCCTGGAGGATTTCCCCCTGATCCTGATGGATTCCCTCCCAACCTCCCGCTTTCCCGTGCGGCCCAGGGGGCTGCTGTCCATTAACGCCCGGCAGCTCAGCTCCTACGGCGGCAGCCTTGAGACCGCCGTCACCGACCTTGCCCACTACCGCTCCTCCGGCAGCGCCGTTTTGGTGCTCTGCGGCGGAGAGGGGCGGGCGAAGAACCTCCAGCGGCTGCTGGAGGAGCACCGCATCCCCGCCGTGCTGGATCTCGGCGGCGCCGCCATGCCCGCGCCGGGAGAGGTGCGCATCACCGTGGGCGCCCTTTCCGCCGGCAGCGAGTGGCCGGCGCTGAAGCTGGCCGTCCTCACCGAGGGACAGCTTGCGGCGAAGGGAAGGAAAAAGGCCCGCTTCAAGACCGATTCCAACCGCCAGAAGATCCAGTCCTACACGGACCTCTCTCCCGGCGACCTGGTGGTTCATGTCCACCACGGCGTGGGCCGCTTCGTGGGATTGGAGCGCCTTCCCGTGGACGGCGTGGAAAAGGATTATATCAAGATCAGCTACGCCGGGGGGGACTCCCTCTATGTCCCCGCCACCCAGTTGGACCAGGTGGCCAAGTATATCGGCGGCGGCGAGGACAACGAGCACCAGAAGCTGAACAAGCTGGGCGGCACCGAGTGGGCCAAGCAGAAATCCAGGGCAAAAAAGGCCGCCAAGGACCTGGCCAAGGGGCTCACCCAGCTTTACGCCGAGCGCCAGCGCCGCCCCGGCTTCGCCTTTTCCCCGGATTCCCCCTGGCAGCAGGAATTTGAGGACGCCTTCCCCTACGCCGAGACCGACGACCAGCTTCGTGCCATCGCGGAGATCAAAAAAGATATGGAGACGCCCCGGCCCATGGACCGCCTGCTTTGCGGCGACGTGGGCTACGGCAAGACGGAGGTTGCCCTCCGGGCTGTCATGAAGTGCGTGCTGGACGGCAAGCAGGCCGCCATCCTGGTGCCCACCACCGTCCTTGCCCAGCAGCATTACGCCACCGCCTGCGGCCGCTTCCAGGCCTTCCCGGTGCGTGTGGAGGTCCTCTCCCGCTTCACCTCCGCCAAGGAGGTCAAGCGCATTCTGGAGGCCACCAGGGAGGGCAGGGTGGACCTGTTGATCGGCACCCACAAGCTGCTGCAAAAAAACGTGGAATTCAAGGACCTGGGTCTTCTGGTGATTGACGAGGAGCAGCGCTTCGGCGTGACCCACAAGGAACGGCTCAAGGAGATGAGCCGCCAAGTGGATGTGCTGACCCTCTCGGCCACCCCCATCCCCCGGACGCTGAACATGGCCCTTTCCGGCCTTCGGGATATGTCCACCATCGAAGAGCCTCCCGCCGACCGCCAGCCGGTGCAGACCTATGTGCTGGAGCATGACTGGGCCATCCTGGCGGACGCCTGCCGCCGGGAGCTTGCCCGGGGCGGGCAGATCTACTACCTCCACAACCGGGTGGAGAGCATCGACCTCACCGCCTCCCGGATCCAAAAGCTCCTGGGGGAGGAGGTGCGGGTGGTGACGGGCCACGGCAAGATGAGTGAGCAGCAGCTTTCCTCCGTCATGCAGGCCATGGTGGACGGGGAGGCAGACGTGCTGGTGTGCACCACCATTATCGAGACCGGCATCGACATCCCCAACGTCAATACCCTCATCATCGAGGACGCGGACAAAATGGGCCTTGCCCAGCTTCATCAGATCCGGGGCCGCATCGGCCGCAGTGCCCGGAGAGCCTACGCCTATCTGACCTACCGCCGGGGCAAGGTGCTGCAGGAGGTGGCTGCCAAGCGGCTGGGCGCCATCCGGGACTTTGTGGAATTCGGCTCCGGGTTTAAGATCGCCATGCGGGACCTGGAGATCCGGGGCGCAGGTAACCTGCTGGGGCCGGAGCAGTCCGGCTTTTTGATGAGCGTGGGCTATGACCTGTATCTCAAGCTTTTGGAAGAAGCGGTTTTGGAGGAGCGGGGCGAGGAGAAAAAGATTGCCATGGAGTGCTCCGCCGACCTGGTGGTCAACGCCAACATCCCCTCCTTCTATGTGCCCTCCGCCGAGCAGCGGATGGACCTCTACCGCCGCATCGCCGCCATCCGCACCGACGAGGACGCCGGCGAGCTGCTGGATGAGCTGCTGGATCGCTACGGCGAGGCTCCCAAGTCCGTGCTGGCTTTGCTGGACGTGGCCCTGCTGCGCACCGTTGCGGGCAAGGCAGGCGTGGCGGACATCACCCAGAAAAAGGACCTTCTGCGCTTCAAGTTCGGCGTTTTCCACCCCCAGGCGGTGGTGATGGTCTGCGGCCAGGGCAAGTACAAGCTGCGTGCCGCCCTTTCCGCCGGAGACGTGCCGGTGCTGACGCTGAAGCTCAGACCCAACGAGGACGTGTTGGAAACTGCCCGGACTCTGGCGGAGGATCTGCTGCTGGCCGTGAAGCAGACGGAAGGATGAGTCCCCGCGCCTCCCGGCCTGCCGGGGCCTGGGTTCTGCAAGATAATAAAAAAATCCCCGTTCCACAGGAACGGGGATTTTTCTTGGTTGTTGAAACGCCTGGGTGCTCCTTAGTCGGTGACGTAGGGCAGCAGGGCGATCTGACGGGCACGCTTGATGGCCTCAGTCAGCTGACGCTGATGCATGGCGCAGGTGCCGGTGGTTCTGCGGGGCAGAATCTTGGAGCGCTCAGAGACGAAACGGCGCAGCTTGGCGGCGTCCTTGTAATCAATGCTCTCGCACTTCTCGGCGCAGAACTGGCAAACCTTACGACGCTTGCCGCGCACGGGACGAGCAGGTCTTGCTTCACGATCGAAAGCCATGAATGGTTCCTCCTTCAAGAATTTTAGATCAGAACGGCAGTTCGCCGTCCTCCTCGCCGATCTCGGCGAAGTCAGAGTGGCCCATGGGGGCGCTTGCGCGTCCGGCGGGCGCACCGTAGGCGGGGGCGGAGCCGTAATCACCGGCGCCGGAATCCCGCTTGGAGTCCCCGAAATAGACGTTGTCGGCAACGACTTCGGCGCTTCTGCGCTTGCCGCCGTCCCGGTCCGTCCAGTCGCGGATCTGCAGCCGGCCTTCCACCACGGCCATGCGGCCCTTGGTGAAATACTTGCTGACAAATTCCGCGGTGCTGCGCCAGGCCACGATGTCGATGAAATCGGTCTCCTTCTCGCCGCTCTGGGACTTGAAATCCCGGTCAACGGCCAGGGAGAAGGACGTAACGGCGGTGCCGCTGCCGGTACGGCGCAGTTCGGGGTCACGGGTCAGACGACCCATGAGGACGATCTTGTTGAGCATAGCGGATGCCTCCTCTTACTCGCCCTTGCAGACGACCAGAGAACGCATGACACCGTCGGCGATACCGAGCTTACGGCTCAGCTCTCTGGGGAAGGAAGGCTCGCTGGTGAAGCTCATCAGCACGTAGTAGCCATCGTTCTTGAAGTTGATGGGATAGGCCAGCTTGCGGGTACCCCATTCTTCCACCTCAACGGCGGAACCATTCTGCTCAGCCAGGGCCTTGAAGCTGGCAACGATGTTAGCGATGCCCTCCTCACCCTGTGCAGGGTCGATGATGTAGACGACCTCATAATTGGCAGAAACCTTTGCCATGTTTTGCACCTCCTTTTGGACTGATGGCCCACACCCAAAGTGCGGGCAAGGATTTGCCTGCATACTGCAAGCCTTTTTATTATACCGCAACTTATCCAAAAGTCAAGAAAAAGTTTTTGTTTTGATAAAATTCTTCCCTTTTGCAAGAAGTTGTGATATACCATGGATACAGAATACAAAATATTGCGCATTCCGCGCAAAATGAGGAGGAGCATCCCATGAAGGAATACTTCGGCGGCCTTGCCCACATCGGTGTATTGACAAATGATCTGGAAAAGAGCATCGCCTTTTATGAAAAGCTGGGCGGAACGGTAACGGACCGCGCCGTCCTTCCTACCCCCGAAGGCGAAAAGCAGCTGGTCATGGTGGCGGTGCTGGGCGTTACCGTGGAGCTGATCCACCCTCCCGTGCCCGTGGAGCTGAAGGAGGGCACCGTCTCCCACTTTGCCGTTTGGGTGAAGGATATCGACGCTGCCGCCGCCGCCATCAAGGCACAGGGCATCGACACTTTTGCCACCCCCGCCAAGAACGTTTCCAGCCTCTTCGGCGGCATGGCCAACTGGTTTTTCACCGGCCCCAACGGAGAGCGCATCGAGCTGATGGAGAAATGCTGAGGCAGGTTCCGCAGCGCGGAACGCCGCATGGATCATGGAGAGACCGATATGATATTTGACACCCACGCCCATTATGATTCCGGCGGCTTCAACGCCGACCGGGAGGAGATCTTGGCCGCCTTGCCGGCGGGAAATGTGGGCCTCGTGCTGGACCCGGGCTGCGATGTGGAAAGCTCCCGGGCCGCGGTGGAGCTGGCGGAGCGCTTCCCCCATGTCTACGCCGCCGTGGGCCTTCACCCTGAGGACTGTGCCGGGTGCGGAGCACGCGAGCTTGATGCCATCCGGGCCCTTGCAAGGCATGAAAAGGTGGTGGCCATCGGCGAGATCGGCCTGGATTACTATTGGGAGAACAATCCTCCCAAGGAATTTCAGCAGGAGATCTTCCGCCGCCAGATCGAGCTTGCCCTGGAGCTGGACCTTCCCGTCATCGTCCACGACCGGGAGGCCCACGGGGACAGCCTTGCCGTGGTGCTGGATTATCCGGAGCTGCGGGGGGTGTTCCACTGCTTTTCCGGCAGCCCCGAAATGGCCCGGGAGCTTTTGAGGCGGGGCTGGTACCTGGGCTTTGACGGCCCCATCACCTATAAAAACGCCCGCCGGGCCCCGGAGGTGGCGGCGGTCACGCCCCTGGAGCGCATGGTGGTGGAGACCGACGCGCCCTACCTGACGCCGGTGCCCTTCCGGGGCAAGCGGAACGACAGCCGGTATCTTTCCTACGTCATCGAAAAGCTGGCGGAGTGGAAAAACGTGACCCCTGCCGAGATGGAGCGCATCACCTGGGAAAATGGCCTCCGGCTCTACGGCCTTGAAGGGAGCGTTTGAATTTCGGCGCGGATTTGGAACCTTCCGGGCCCGGCTGGGCCGCGGACCGGCAGATCAAGACGGAGAATTCATTCCGGATGCGCTGCATCCGGATGGCTGTTAAGGAAGAGTGATTATGGAAAAAGGCTTTACCATCACCTATGAATATGGGGACAACCTGTATGTGAACCCCACCAACCGCTGCAACTTCAACTGCGAGTTCT
>JAEDEN010000075.1 GCA_016293265.1 Oscillospiraceae bacterium
GGCCTTGCATCCGGACAACTTTTCTGCTATTTTATATAGAAAAGTGATGCTTTGAGGAGACCGCCTATGAAAACCGTTGTCCGTGTGGATGAAACAACCATGAATGCCGTCCTGAACCGCGCCGGGACCTCCGCGGCGGGGGTCATTCTCCGCCTTGCCTGGCAGGCGGGGCTGACCCGGGAGGAGATCCGGACCCTCACCTGGAGCCAGGTGGACCTGATGGAGTGGAAGATCCTCCTTCCGGGACGCACCGTTCCCCTGAGTGTGGAGATGGCTACCTTCCTCCTGCCGCTGGGGGAGGGGTGCAGCCCCGGCGACCCCGTGGTGGGCTCCCGGCGCTCCGGCGCCCCACTGACGGCCCAGACTATCTCCCACATGGCCCGTTCCGCCCTGACGGCGGGAGGAGGGGGAGACCTCTGCCTTACGGACCTGCGGGAGGATTTTGCCCTCCGCCTCCTGGCGGACGGGCAGAACTGGCAGGCGGTCTCCCGGGTGACGGGAATGAAGGCGGCGGCCCTGCGCCAACTGGGGGAGGTTTCCACCCGGGCCAGCCGCGCCGCACCGCCCACCGTGAAAACGGCGGCTTTGGAAGAGCTGCTGAAGCAGGAGGGCTCCTCTCCCGCCGGAACCGCTATCTCCCTTGCCTGGCGGGAGGGTTTGGGACTGGAGGAGATCGCCTCCCTCCGCTGGGAGCAGCTTTCCGGCGGGACGGTCAGCCTGGGGGAGGGCCCCGTCCGGCCTCTGAGTGAAGAGACGCAGGCGCTGCTGGAGGAGTTGCGGCCGGCGGATGGGGGAGGCTTTGTCCTTGCCACCCGCACGGGGCGGCCCTACGACCTCTCCCGCCTGTCCCGCCTGGTGCGCTCCGCCCTGGTGCGCTGTGGGCTGGATGATGTGACGGCCCGGGACCTGCGCCACCTCCGTGGGACCGAGGAGGTGGAGACGCTGATTTTGGGCCTGGCTGCCGGGGAAGAGGGGGTCTCTCTCCGGGAAGTCCAGGAGGCCCTGGCCCTTTCCGACACGGCGGGACGCCGCTCCCTGCGCCGCCTGACGGAGCAGGGAAAGCTGACCCGGGTGGGCCTGCGGTATTATCTTCCCAGTGTGGTGGTGCCTCCGGCGGAGCAGGAGGCTGCCATCTTGGGATATCTTGCCCGGGAGGGCTTTGCCTACCGCCAGGATATCGCAAAGCTTCTCCACATTCCGGCCGGCCAGTGCCGCCCCATTTTAAAGCGCCTGGTGGCCGCCGGGAAGGTGCGGCAGGAGAACCAACGGTATACATTATAAACTCAGATGGACAGCCGTCCGCGGTTTGTTACAGGGTAAATCACTCAAAAGTACCAAATATAATTAAACTTACACGCCGTATCTCAAACAAATTACAACTTGCACAAATCGCTGGACAAAACCAAATTGGTTTGTTAGATTATGCTTGCGAACGAAAGACGGGGGAGCAAGGCCTATTCCAGGCTTGATGTGGGATCGGCTAGCCCCGACACGAATCCTGGAGCGGGCAATGCAAAGCCGCCGGTCGGATCGCAAAAATTTTAAAGGAGGCAAAATCCTATGAAGAAGTTCCTTTCTCTGGTTCTGGCTCTGGTTATGACCATGTCCCTGGTCACCATCAGCGCCGGCGCCAAGGACTACGCCGACGCCGACAAGATCACCTATGTCGAAGCCGTTGACGTTCTGTCCGCCCTGGGCGTTCTGGAAGGCGATGCCAATGGCTTCCGTCCTGCCGACACCCTGAAGCGTTCCGAGGCCGCAAAGATCATTTGCGCTCTGAACCTGACCCCCAAGACCGCTGCTACCCTGAGCGCTGATACCGCTCCCTTCGCTGACGTTGCCAAGACCCACTGGGCCGCTGGCTACATCGCCGAGGGTGTTGGCTCCGGCATCCTGGCCGGTGTCGGCAACAACCTGTTCGCTCCCGACGCTCAGCTGACCGGCTATGCTTATCTGAAGATGCTGCTGGTCTCCCTGGGCTATGATGCCGCTGTTGAGCAGCTGACCGGCGCCAACTGGTCCGTCAACGTTGCCAAGCTGGCTGACGAGCTGGAGCTGACCAAGGGCAACGACAACTTCGTCGGTAGCAAGGCTGTCACCCGTGAGGAGGCTGCCCTGTATGCCCTGAACACCCTGAAGGCTGAGACCGTTGAGTATGCCGACAAGGGCACCAACATCACCATCAACGGTGTTGTCATCGCCACCGGCGCTTCCAAGGCCGAGAGCACTGAAAAGACCTACATGGCTCAGAACTACAAGAAGCTGACCCTGGACAACGAGGATTACGACAACCTGGGCCGTCCCTCCAACACCTGGGAGTATGATGGCGACAGCATCGGCACCTATGCCGCTACCGCCGACTATGTCCTGGTTGCTCAGAAGGACACCACCATGGGCAAGCTGATCGAGGACAACAACCTGGAGAAGAAGATCACCGAGGGCTTCACCGCTGCCGAGAAGGTTGCTTGCGGCACCGTCGTTGAGCTGTGGGTTTCCAAGAAGGCAGTCACCGAGGCTGCTGTCTATCACTATGAGACCGTTGAGGTCACCGACGTTGACGAGATCGACGACGAGGACGAGCTGGCTGAGGACTACGGCGCTTCCGTGCTGTACACCCTCGAGGCCGAGAACGACATCCTGGACGGCGAGTATGTTGACGAGCTGAGCGAGAGCAAGAAGGGCTACACCGCCATCGGCGATTTCGACAAGGACGACGTCCTGGTCGCTACCGTCAACGAGAAGGGTGAGGCTGTTGAGTTCGCTCTGGCCGAGTCCTTCAACGGCGAGATGACCGCTAAGGGCACCAACTACATCAAGGTCGACGGCACCAAGTATGCCATCGTCACCGGCAAGACTGCCCCCAACTATGACGACACCTACACCTACTACCTGGATCCCAACGGCATCATCATCGACAGCGAGAAGTATGAAGAGGCCGAGTCTGATCTGGAGTTCGTCTATGTTCTGAAGAGAAGCGCTCAGGACGAGAACAGCGACCTGCTGTCCTCCAAGGAGAACGCCGCTAAGATCAAGGTCATGTACCTGGACGGCGACACCGAGATCCTGGACTACGCTCTGGCTACCGAGAAGAAGACCGACAAGGTCACCTTCAAGGTTGGCTCCACCAAGTATGACTTCAGCAAGAAGGCTTTCGAAGATACTGTTACTCCCGGCTGGTATGCTTACACCCTGAACAGCGACGGCGAGGTCACTCTGAAGTCCGCTGTCAAGGCTGACAAGTCCGCTGTCAAGGCCGTCACCGTTGAGAAGAACACCCGCGAGATCGCTGACGGCATCTATGCCAGCACCACCACCACCGCCACCGTCCTGAACAAGGATGGCGTCCTGAAGACCTACAAGGGCTACAAGAACTTCCCCTCCACCGCTCTGGAGGCTCAGGCTCTGGTCATCCTGAACAAGACCGCCGCTAAGGAGATCTACATCTACGACAAGGATGCCGAGGAAGATGCTGAGAAGATCGACGTCGCCCTGTTCGTTGAGACTGGCGACCAGACCGCCGACGGCACCACGGCTACCTTCTATGTCAATGGCAAGAAGCAGGACTATGTTGTTGAGTCCGGCCTGGAGGGCGCCAAGGCTGGCCAGCTGTTCGAGATCGAGCTGGATGCTGACGATATCGCCACCATCGCTCCCATCGCCGAGGACGACTATGTCAAGGGCAACCTGGACATCGTCAGCGACGACTATGTTGTCATCGGCGAGAATGAGATCGAGCTGACCTCTGACTGCGCCTTCTACAAGGTTAACACCACTGGTAAGTCTGTCAGCACCGTTGAGGAGCTGGAGGCCGATATGGCTGCTATCGTCATCCTGAACAGCGATGACAAGGGCACCGAGGTCTTCATGTACAAGGATATCACCATCCTGGGCTAATGAAGATTTGACGTAAGTCAATGCTCAAAAGCTAAAAAATCCCCCGGGCATTTGCCCGGGGGATTTTTTGCGTTGCATCCTGCCGGCGGGGTGGTATAATGGAAAAAACGCTTTTCCGGAGGAATTGTATGGAATACCGCATGGAACACGACACCATGGGCCAGATCGCCGTGCCCGCCCAGCACCACTGGGGCGCCCAGACCCAGCGCAGCCTGGAAAATTTCCGCATCGGCGGCCAGCACCAGCCCAAAGAGATCATCACCGCCTTTGCGTACCTGAAGGACGCCTGCGCCCGGGCCAACGCCGCTGCGGGCAAGCTGACGGAGGAACAGGCCGCCGCCATCTCCGCTGCCTGCACCGAGATCCGCTCCGGGAAATGGGACGGGGAGTTTCCCCTGGTGGTCTGGCAGACTGGCAGCGGCACCCAGACCAATATGAATGTCAACGAGGTCATCGCCCATTTGGCCGCGGAACAGGGCGTTGCCCTTCACCCCAACGACCATGTGAACGCCTCCCAGTCCTCCAACGATACTTTCCCCTCCGCCCTCCATATCGCCGCGTGCCTGTCCATCGTCAAGGAGGTTCTGCCCGCCGCCAAACGGCTGGAGGAGGCCTTTGCCCGTCTGGAGGCGTCCTATCCTGACTTGATCCGTATCGGCCGCACCCACTTGCAGGACGCCACCCCCCTCCGCTTTGCCCAGGAGGTCTCCGGCTGGCGGGAGCTGGTGGCGGCCCCCTGCCGGATGCTGCACCTGGCGCTGGAGGAGCTTTCCTGTCTTGCCATCGGCGGCACCGCCGTGGGCACCGGCCTTAACGCCCCCCGGGGCTACGATGAACTGGTCTGCGCCCAGCTGCGCTCCCTGACGGGCATCGGCTTCCGGCCCGACGCCAACAAGTTCCATGCCCTCACCTCCAAGGACGCCCTGGTCTTTGCCCACGGCGCCCTCAAGGCCCTGGCCGCCAACCTGATGAAGATTGCCAACGACATCCGCTTTGAGGCCAGCGGCCCCCGCTGCGGCATGGGAGAGCTGCACATTCCGGAAAATGAGCCGGGCAGCTCCATTATGCCCGGGAAGGTGAATCCCACCCAGTGTGAGGCGGTCACCATGGTGGCTGTCCAGGTCATGGGAAATGATGCTGCCATCGGCTTTGCCGCCTCCCAGGGTAATTTTCAGCTCAATGTGTTTCTGCCTGTCTCCGCCTATAATTTCCAGCTTTCCTGCCGGCTCCTGACGGACGCCATGGACTCCTTCCGGGCCAACTGTGTGGAGGGCATCACCCCCAACGCCGGAAAGATGGAGGAAAACCTGAACAATTCCCTGATGCTGGTGACCTGCCTCACCCCCAAGATCGGCTACGAGGCTGCCGCCAAGTGTGCCAAGAAGGCTCTGGCGGAGGGCACCACGCTGAAAGAGGCCGTCTTGGCCCTGGGCCTGCTTTCTGCGGAGGAATTCGACGAAGCGGTGCGCCCGGAAAAGATGGTGTGACATGGGAGAACCAAAAGCGGCTGCGGGCCGCAATCTGGGGCTGGACCTGCTGCGGATGGCGGCTATGTTTCTGGTGGCGACCCTTCATGTCCTGGGGGCGGGAGGCGTGCTGGACTCGGCGGCGCCCCTTTCACCGGACTACGAGACCGCCTGGCTGTTGGAATGCGCCGCCTACTGTGCCGTCAACTGCTATGCCCTGCTTTCCGGGTATGTGGGCGTCAACGGACGGTTCCGCTATGCCAACCTGGCTCTCTTGTGGCTCCAGGCGGCCTTTTACACCATCCTGATCCCCGCGGCTTTTGCCCTCTTGACGCCGGGGACTGTGGGAACCAGGGAGGTAATCCGGGGCTTTTTCCCCGCCATGAGCAACCATTACTGGTATTTCACCGCTTATTTCGCCATGTTTTTCTTTATTCCCGCTTTCAATTACCTGGTGAAGCATCTGAAGCGGCGCCAGATGGACGTGCTGGCGGTTTCCATCGTGGTTGTGTTCTCCCTTTTGCCTACGGTGTTCCAAAGGGACGTGGCGGACATATTCCCCGGCGACCTTTTTATCACCTACGGCGGCTACAGCCCCCTTTGGCTGGCTCTGCTGTATATTCTGGGGGCCTATGCCCGGAAATACAACCTCTTTGCCCGCATCTCCTGCGCCGGGGCCTTCGGGATCTATGCCCTCTGTATCCTGCTCACCTGGGGTGAAAAGTGGATGGTGGAAGGGCTGGGGATGAAGGTGCTGGGGGAGTACATCCCCGGCGGGCTCCTGGTGAGCTATACCTCTCCCACGATCCTCCTTGCCGCAGCCGCACTTCTGGCTGGCTTTTCCAAGCTCCGCCTGCCTGCCTGGACCGCAAAGCCCATCGGCTTTCTGGCCCCCCTCTCCTTCAGCGTGTACCTCATTCACGTCCACCCGCTGATGTGGCGGTATGTGATGGCCGGGCGCTTCATCGCCTTCGGGTCCTATGGCACGGTGAAGCTGGCGGTATCGGTTTTGGGGGCGGCCCTGGGCATCTATGTCCTCTGCTCCGCCGTGGACGCCATCCGCGCCGCGCTCTTCCGGTGGCTGGATCTGCGGGGGCGGCTGTCCCGCCTGGAGGAAAGGTATGTGGGGGATCTGTGGGCGAATGAATAAAACTGCATAGAAAGCGGAATATTCAATCAAAAATGAATCTTCCGGAACGGGGTGGGCTCCGCCTGCCCGGGCCGCGTCCCTCGCCGGGACGCGGCCTGCTTTTTGGGCCTGACAGGGGCGATTTCCGGGGGATTATGACAGTAGAAGTAAAAATAGGCTAAAAATGGCAAAAAATGTTGTGCAAGTTGACAGTTGAATAAATATGCATGATGGGTGTATGATTTAACCATCATAAATCAAAGTTGCGGAGGCAGTCCCATGAAAAAGAATAAAGCTGATATCAAGAAGATCGTCCTGGCCTATTCCGGCGGTTTGGATACGTCCATCATCATTCCCTGGCTGAAGGAAAACTACAATGATCCCGAGATCATCGCTGTGGCCGGTGACGTGGGCCAGAACGACGAGCTGGAGGGCCTGGAGGAAAAGGCCATCAAGACCGGCGCCTCCAAGCTGTACATCGCGGACCTCACCGACGAGATGGTGGAGGACGTGATCTTCCCCTCTCTCAAGATGGGCGCAAGCTACGAGCAGTACCTCCTGGGCACCGCCTTTGCCCGTCCCGTCATCGCCAAGAAGCTGGTGGAGATCGCCAAGGCCGAGGGCGCCGACGCCATCGCCCACGGCTGCACCGGCAAGGGCAACGACCAGGTCCGGTTCGAGCTGGCCATCAAGCGCTTCGCCCCCGACATGACCATCATCGCCCCCTGGCGTGAGTGGGACATCAAGGGCCGGGACGAGGAGATCGACTACGCCGAGGCCCACAACGTGCCTTTGAAGATCTCCCGGGAGACCAACTACTCCAAGGATAAGAACCTGTGGCACCTGAGCCATGAGGGCCTGGACCTGGAGGATCCCACCAACGAGCCCCAGTATGAGAAGCCCGGCTTCCTGGAGATGGGTGTTTCTCCCATCACCGCCCCCGACGTGCCCACCTATGTCACCATCGACTTTGAAAAGGGCGTTCCCGTGGCCGTGGACGGCGAGAAGATGAAGGGCAGCGACATCATCCGCAAGCTGA
>JAEDEN010000012.1 GCA_016293265.1 Oscillospiraceae bacterium
CCATTTTGGGGGTTATATTGCACACCTTTGTTCTGTGCGGTATTGCCTTAGAAAAAAGCTGGTTCTAACTTCCAGGATCATGAAAAGCAGCCGTCCATTTTCCCTTTTGGAGAAACGGACGGCTGCTTATTTGTTCCCCCGAAAACTGCCGGTTTTCCATGGAAACCCGGCAGTCTCCCCCTGTTCGTATATGTCATATGCGGAAACTGCCCGCTGCTTCCTTCTGCCAGCAGATGAAAAAAAGCCTGCAACATCTTTATTTTGCACATTGTTCAAAGGTGCAAAGTGTGATATACTAAATTGATTTAAGAATTTTTGAAAGGAGCTTCGCCGTGGAATTCTTCTCACACAGCCCCGCGGAGACCGAGGCACTGGCCGAGCGTCTGGCTGCCCGGCTCTCTCCCGGCGACGTGGTGGCCTACGAGGGGGGCCTTGGCATGGGCAAAACGGCCTTCACCCGGGGTCTTGCCCGGGGCCTTGGCTATACAGGCCATGTTACCAGCCCCACCTTTACCATTGTCAATGAATACGAGGGGAAGGGCCTTCCCCTGTTCCATTTTGATATGTACCGTCTGGGCAGCGCCGATGATCTTTTTGACATTGGCTGGGAGGATTACCTGGACCGCGGGGGCGTCTGCGCCGTGGAATGGAGCGAACTGGTTTCCGATGCCCTGCCGCCGGAGACCATCCATGTCCGCTTTGCCCGCTGCCCGGAAAATGACTCCTGGCGCACCATCACCATCGAAGGAGTGGACCTGCCATGAAAATCCTTGCCCTTGAAACCTCCGCAAAGGCCGTCTCTGCGGCCGTCTGCGAGGATGGAAAAATCCTCTGCGCCGGATATCAGGATACCGGCCTCACCCACAGCCGGACCCTTATGCCCATCGTGGAGAGCATTTTAAAAAACACCGACCTGACCATGGCGGATATCGGTGCCGTGGCCGTGGCCGTTGGTCCCGGTTCCTTCACCGGAATCCGCATCGGCGTTGCCGCCGCCAAAGGCCTCGCCTTTGCCGCGGATAAGCCAGCCATCGGCGTTTCCACCCTGGCCGCCATGGCCCGGAATGTGGCATTTTGCGATGGTCTCATCATCTGTGCTATGGACGCCCGCCGCCAGCAGGTCTATAACGCCCTGTTTGAAGCCGCCGACGGTCATCTTACCCGCCTGACGGAAGACCGTGCGATTGGCCTTGCCGACCTTCTGGAGGAGGTGAGGGACGATCCCCGCCCCAAGATGATCGTAGGCGATGGCGGCCGGCTCTGCCGGAACTTCCTGACCGAAAGAGGCGTGGCCTGCCGCCTTGCCCCTGCCCATCTGGTGATGCAGAACGCCATGTCCGTAGCCCTGGAGGCTGAGGGTATGGCGGCAGAGGGCAAGCTCCTCTCCGCCCAGTCCCTGGAGCCGGTATATCTCCGTCCGCCTCATGCGGACCTTCCCAACCGAGCGTGACCATTCCATATTTTATACACAATAAAGGAGAACTGATTATGAGCGGAAAAGTACATATCATGGATCATCCCCTGGTGGCCCACAAGATGACCATCCTCCGAGACAAAAACACCAGCGTGAAGGATTTCCGGGACCTGGTCTCCGAGATCGGTATGCTTATCACCTATGAGGCTACCCGCGACCTGCCCCTTACCACCAAGCACATCGAAACCCCCATCTGTCCCATGGAGGCCCCCACCCTCAAGGGCAAGAAGTTCGCCGTGGTACCCATTCTCCGGGCAGGCCTGGGTCTGGTGGACGGCGTTTTGCGTATGGTGCCCGCCGCCCGGGTGGGCCACATCGGTATGTTCCGTGACGAAGAAACCCTGGAACCCCATGTGTACTTCTGCAAAATGCCCAAGGATGTGGCCGAGCGGGACATCCTGATCGTGGATCCCATGCTGGCCACCGGCGGCAGCGCCGACGCTGCCATCGCGGAGATGAAGAAGCGGGGCTGCACCCACATCAAGCTCATGGTGCTGCTGGCCGCTCCTGAGGGCATCCAGCGCATTCAGGAGGCCCATCCCGATGTGGACATCTACTGCGGCGCTTTGGATGACCACCTCAATGAGCACGGCTATATCGTGCCGGGCCTGGGCGATGCCGGCGACCGCATCTTCGGCACCAAATAACGGCAAAAATCCCTCCCGGAATCCGGGAGGGATTTTTTTAATACAGCAGATTGTAGATGCCAAACCAGTGGAACAGTGCCCCCGCCAAAACGAACAGGTGCCAGACACAGTGGTCGTACTTCCGGTTCCTGGCAAAGGGAATCATCCCAATGGTATAGGCAACGCCGCCCAAAAAGATCAGCAGCAGCAATGGTCTATTGTTCTGATAGAGGTCGGGCAAAAACAGCAATCCGCTCCAGCCGATGACAAAGTACAGCGTAAAGTGCAGTGGCCGCCACCGCCCCGGGCCAAACACGGCAATCAGAGTGACACCAAAAAGGATGACCATCCACTGGATGCAAAAGAAGGCAACGCCTACGCGGTTTCCCAGATATACCAGTAAAATAGGAGCGAAGGTGCCGCCGATCAAGAGGTAGATGGAGCTGTAATCCAGCCGGCGGCAGATGCGCTTGATCCTTGAGCCGGTGGGCATGGCATGGTAGATGCAGCTTGCGAGCATCATCACCACCATGCTGATCCCATAAAAGCAGGAGGCCGTCAGTTTTAAAGGCGTATCCGAGCGGAGCAACAGCAGCACAAGGCCCGCGATGGCAAGTCCGGTTCCCACGCCATGAGTTACGGTATTGATGACCTCCTCCCCAATGGTCAGGTGGGGCGGCTCATTTTTTGCCCGGATGGCTTCCCTGCGCGCAAAGCGCGGATCCCTTGGTGCTCTTTCGATCGCTTCCATGCCGTTCACGCTCCCTCAAATCTTATAATATAGTTTATAATACTATATTACATCATATACAGTTTTCTTTCAAGTAGTATCTGCATGAACTTTTTGTAAATGCCAGGAAAATTTCAGGAGATCCTGCCGCCGGAACACCGCCGCCGGACTGTGCCTTACCCAGCCTCACAGGCGGTCACCCGTCAAATCACACAAAATTCGCGGAATGATTTTTCTCCCTTCGCCCTTGCGTTTTTCCGGGATCTACGGTAGAATACAACCAAAGTAAAGGATGATAGCTGCAACGGAGTGCTTCGCGCACGGGCTGACACCTATCTTCCTTTTTGTTTTGATAGGTGTTTCAAGCATCCGTGCTTGAGGCGCCTTTTCTTTTTATCTTTCTACAAGGAGGTCCATATATGATTTTACTTGCAAACGGAAGAGTCATCACCCGCGACCAGGAGGGCGTAGGTTACCTGGAAAACGGCGGCGTTGTGACTGACGGCGGCAAAATCGTGGCCGTAGGCACCACCGCCGAACTGAAAACCGCTTATCCCGCCGCGGAATTTGTGGATGCCAAGGGCGGCGTCATCATGCCCGGGCTCATCAATGCCCACACCCACATCTATTCCGCCCTGGCCCGGGGGCTGAGCATCAAGGGCAACAACCCCACCAACTTCCTGGAGGTTTTGGAGGGCACCTGGTGGGCCATCGACCGCAAACTGGACCTGGAGGCGACCCGCGCTTCCGCCCAGGCTCTGGTCATCGACAGCATCAAGCAGGGCGTCACCACCATTTTTGACCACCACGCCTCCTTCTGCCAGATCCCCGGCTCCCTCATGAAGATTGCCGAGGTCACCCGGGAATACGGCATTCGCGCAAGCCTTTGCTACGAGGTCAGCGACCGGGACGGTGAGGAAAAATCCATCCAGTCCGTCCAGGAAAACAAAGATTTCATTGACTACTGCGAAAAGAATCCCAGCGATATGCTCAAGGCCATGTTCGGCGGCCACGCCCTGTTCACCATCTCCGACAAGACCTTTGACCGCATGAACGCCGCCAACGCTGGACGGGTGGGCTATCACATCCATGTCTCCGAGGGTATGAACGACGTATACGACAGCCTGCAAAATTACGGCCGCCGTCCCGTCCAGCGGCTCCAGGATCACGGCATTCTGGGCGAAAAGACCATCCTGGGCCACTGCATCCACGTAAACACCGCCGAGATGGACCTCATCAAGGCCACGGATACCATGTGCGTCAACAACCCGGAGAGCAACATGGGCAACGCCGTGGGCATCTCCCCCGTACTGCAGCTTTACAAAAAGGGCATCCTGGTGGGAATGGGCACCGACGCCTACACCAACGATATGCTGGAGTCCATCAAGGTAGCCCTGTGCTCCCAGCGGCACAATGCCTGCCTGCCGGGCGTTGCCTGGTGCGAGGTGACGGATATGCTGTTCCGCAACAACGCCAAAATGGCGGAGCGCTGTGGCTTCCCCACCCTGGGCGTCCTGAAGCCCGGCGCCGCCGCCGATGTCATCGTCATGGACTACAAGCCTTTCACCCCCTTCTCCGACGCCAATATCGACGGCCATATGCTCTTCGGCATGACGGGCCGCCAGTGCCAGACTACTATGGTAAACGGCAAGATCCTGATGCGGGACCGGGTCCTGACCGGGATCGACGAGGAGGCCGTCAACGCCCACATCCTGGAATCCTCCAAGCGGCTCTGGGGGAAACTGAACAACTGCACCTACTAATCATAACAACGGAGGTTTATAACAATGTCTGAATTGATGACCCCCATTTCCTTCCGGGGACTGATGCACTGGATCACTGCGGAATATCAGCGGGAAGGCACTGTTTTCGGCGTCCACAAGCCTTACAGGGCCGGGGAGAAAAAGCTGCCCATCTTCGGCGAGACCATCGAGACTCCCTTCGGCCCCGCCGCCGGCCCCAACACCCAGTTGGCCCAGAACATTGTGGCGGGCTACTTTGCCGGTGCCCGGTTCTTCGAGCTGAAAACCGTCCAGAAGATGGACGGCGCAGAGCTGGCGGCCTGCATCAACCGCCCCTGCATTCTGGCGGAGGACGAGTGCTACAACTGTGAGTGGAGCACGGAGCTATATGTTCAGCAGGCCTTTGAGGAATATGTAAAGGCCTGGTGCGCCCTGAAGATCATGAGCAAGGTGTATGGCCTTGGAGATCCCAACGGCTTCGTATTCAATATGTCCGTGGGCTATGACCTGGCGGGCATCCGGGGTGAAAAGATCGACGCCTTCCTGAACGGCATGATGGACGCGGGCTCCACGCCTGTTTTCCAGGAGTGCATCAAGGTTTTGAAGGAGCTGTTCCCTCACGAGAGTGCCTATATCGACACCATTACCCCCCATATCTCCCACAGCGTGACCCTCTCCACCCTCCACGGCTGCCCGCCGGACGAGATTGAGCGCATCGCAAGCTATCTCATCCGGGAAAAGGGCCTGCATACCTTCGTCAAGTGCAATCCCACCCTTCTGGGTTACGAAACCGCCCGCTCCATCCTGGACGGCATGGGCTACGATTATATTGTTTTTGACGACCATCATTTCAAAGAGGACCTTCAGTACGATGATGCCGTTCCCATGTTCCGCCGCCTTCAGGCGTTGGCTGACCAGCAGGGTGTGGAATTCGGCCTGAAGCTCTCCAACACGTTCCCCGTGGACGTTACCCGAAGCGAGCTCCCCAGCAGCGAGATGTACATGGCGGGCAAGTCCCTCTTCCCCCTGACCACCACCATGGCCGCCCGCCTTGCAAAGGAGTTTGACGGGAAGATGCGCATCTCTTACGCCGGCGGCGCCGATGCGCTGAACATCGACAAGCTGTTCTCCCTTGGCATCTGGCCCATCACCATGGCCACCACAGAGCTCAAGCCCGGCGGCTACCAGCGCTTTGTCCAGATCGGTGAGCGGCTGGATACACTGAAATTCAAGCCCTTTACCGGTGTGGATGTTGCGGGCATCGAGGCTCTGGCCCTGGCTGCCCGGCGGGACAAATACCATGTAAAACCCGTAAAGCCCCTGCCCAGCCGCAAGCTGGCGGAAGCCTCCCCCCTCATGGACTGCTTCACCGCCCCCTGCAAGGGCGGCTGCCCCATCGGCCAGGACATCCCGGAGTACATCGAGCTTTGCCGCAAGGGCGAGTATGCCTCCGCCCTGCGCCTGATCACCGAGAAGAACCCCCTGCCCTTCATCACCGGCACCATCTGCGCCCACCGCTGTATGTCCAAGTGCACCCGGAATTTCTATGAGACCCCCGTGGAGATCCGGGCCACCAAGCTGGTGGCTGCGGAGCGCGGCTATGACGACTATCTGGCAAAGGTCAAGGCCCCCGTCCCTGCCGGAACCGGCGCAAAGGTGGCTGTCATCGGCGGCGGCCCCACAGGCATGGCGGCAGCCTATTTCGTGGGCCGGGCCGGTATCCCCGTCACCCTCTTTGAAAAGACCGGTCAACTGGGCGGCATTGTCCGCCAGGTAATCCCCGCCTTCCGCATCTGCGATGAGGCCATTGACAAGGACGCGGCCCTTGTGGAAAAAATGGGCGTGGACGTAAGACTGAACACCCCCGCCCCCACGGTTGAAGCTCTGAAAGCCCAGGGCTATACCCATATTTTCTTTGCCGTGGGCGCCTGGAAAGCAGGCCGTCTGGATATCCCCGGAAATGTCCTGCCCGTCATCCAGTGGCTGAAGGACATGAAGACCGGGAAGGAAGTCTCCCTGGGCCATGTGGCCGTGATAGGCGGCGGCAACACCGCCATGGATGCTGCCCGGGTGGCTCTGCGCCAGGGTGCCAAATCCTCCACCCTGGTCTATCGCCGCACGAAAAAGTTCATGCCCGCTGACGCCGAGGAACTGGAGCTTGCCATGGCCGACGGTGTAAACTTCCTGGAGCTGGTCTCCCCTGTGGAGCAGAAGGAGGGCAAGCTGATCTGCCGCAGGATGAAGCTGGGCGACATTGACGCATCCGGCCGCCGGGGCGTTGTGGAAACCGACGAGCTGGTGGAGATCTGCTGCGACACGGTGATCTCCGCCGTGGGCGAGCAGGTGGACTGTGACTTCTTCACCGCAAACGGCATCCAGGTGGGCCCCAAAGGCACTCCCTCCTTCCAGACCAACCTGGAGGGCGTTTACGCCGGCGGCGACGCCCGCCGCGGCCCCGCCACCGTGGTGGAGGGCATCGCTGACGCCCAGGCCTTTGCCGACGCCGTGATCGGCGAAGCCCATAAGTATACGGTCCCCGCAAAGGCCCTTTCCACCCGTGCCGACGCCATCGCCAAAAAGGGTATCCTGCGGGAGAGCGCCAGGTGCGAAGGGGACCGCTGCCTGAGCTGCAACGTTGTTTGCCAGGTCTGCGCGGATGTGTGCCCCAACCGGGCCAATGTGGTCATCCAACTGCCCGACGGTCGCCACGAGATCCTGCATGTGGACCGTATGTGCAATGAGTGCGGCAACTGCGCCATCTTCTGCCCCTACGACTCCTCCCCCTACCGGGCAAAGCTGACGCTGTTCCTGGACCGGAAGGGCTTCGAGGAAAGCGTGGAAAACTCCGGCTTCCTGCCCCTTGGCGGCCATAAGGTTCTGGTGCGACTGGCGGGGGAGGTCTACGAGGCCGACCTTGATGCCGACAACGCCCTTCCCGCCGACATGGAAGTCTTCATCCTCACCGTTTTGGATCACTACGCCTATCTCATGGCCCGCTGAGCGGCCTTGAACACGCAAAAAGAGCCTGCCTCGCGGCAGGCTCTTTTCATATGGTTTCACTTGATCACAACATTTTCTTCCCCCAGGGTCTCCTGGGCCTCACGGATCAGCGCCGGGTGGAGCTGGGTAATGGTGCCAAAGACTTTCCGGGTATCCGCCATGACCATCTTCACTTGGGATTTCCCGGGAAACATCCGAAACACCAACTGCATATGACGCAGGGTGGGATCCTCCAGGCTGGGGAATTTCAAATAAAGGGTCCGCGTTTCCTCCCGGGGGCGAAAATCACTCTCCTCCACCGTTGCCAGGGGCTGGGCGAAATCGCACATGATCTGAGGTGCCTTTTCGTCCCGGACGGAGAGGCGGCCCTTTACCACCACAGCCTGGTTTTCCCGCAGATAGGCTCCGCAGGTATCCAGCACCCGGGAAAAGCACAGCAGCTCTATAGACGCGGTATCATCCTCCACCACCACATAGGCCATAAGGGAGTTGTTCTTCGTAGTCTTGGTCTTGCTGGAGGTGACAACGCCGGCGATGGTAATGCGCTGGCCGTCGGCGAAACGGGTGGGCCCTCCCTCCTGGGAAAAATCCTCCAGAATGGAAGCGATGGAAGGGGCGCGCATACGGCGTACCGTCTCCCGGTAGGCGTCCATGGGATGGCCGGAGAGGTAAAGGCCTGTGGTCTCCTTCTCCATGGTCATAAGCTCCTGGGGAGAAAACTCCGGTATATCCGGCAAGTGTATTTCCTTTGCAGGCATTGTGCCTCCAAGGTTTCCTGCCGTCATGGAAAAGAAGTCCATCTGCCCCTCCAGATTTTGCTTCTGTTGGGCGGCAACAGAGTCCATCACGGACTCATAGACCTTGATGAGCTGGGAGCGGCGGTTGCCCAGGGAGTCAAAGGCTCCGGAGCGGATCAGGTTTTCCACCGCCCGCTTGTTCATATCACTGCCGGTCATGCGGCTGCAAAAATCATACAGGGAGGTAAAGGGGCCCTCCCGCTCCCGCTCCCGCATCACGGCCTGGATGAATCCCCGGCCGATGTTCTTGATGGCCACCAGGCCGAAGCGGATGCCCCCCTCCTCCACCGTGAAGCAGTCGGCGGAGCGGTTGATGTCCGGCGGCAGCAGCGCGATGCCGCAATCCTTGCACTCGCTGATATAGCCCGCTACCTTGTCGGAGTTATCCAGCACACTGGTGAGGAGAGCCGCCATATACTCTCTGGGAAAATGGCACTTGAAGTAAGCCGTCTGATAGGCCACCACCGCGTAGGAAACGGCATGGGCCTTATTGAAGGCGTAGTTTGCAAAATCGTAAATCTCCTGGTAAATGGCCTCGGCGGTGGCCTCCGGGATGCCGTTGGCAACGCAGCCGGCGATATTGCGGGAGGCGTCGCCATGGATGAAGGCGTCCTTCTCCTTTTGGATCTGAGCTGCCTTTTTCTTGGAGATCGCGCGGCGCACCATGTCTGCCTGGCCCAGGGAGTATCCGCCAAGGCGCTGAAAAATCTGAATGACCTGCTCCTGGTAAACGATGCAGCCATAGGTGATGGAGAGGATCGGCTCCAGAGAGGGATGCTTATAGGTGATAAGCTTGGGGTTTTGCTTACAGGCGATGAAGCGGGGGATGGAATCCATGGGACCGGGGCGGTAGAGGGCGATGACGGCGGTGATGTCCTCCACGCTCTGTGGCTTGAGTCCCATGCACACGCCGGTCATGCCGGTGGATTCGATCTGGAAAACGCCGCTGGTCTGACCCCGGGAGATCATCTCAAAGGTTTCCTTGTCATCCTCCGGGATCTCCTCAAGGCGAAAACCGGGGGTATGTTCCCGGATCATTTTCACCGCGTCATCCAGGACCGTAAGGTTGCGCAGGCCCAGAAAGTCCATCTTCAAAAGGCCCAGCTCTTCCAGCGTGGTCATCACATACTGGCAGACCACGGTATCGTCGTTTTTCGCAAGGGGAACATACTCATAAACCGGCCGCTTGGTGATGACCACGCCGGCGGCGTGGGTGGAGGCGTTGCGGGGCATTCCCTCCAGGGATTTTGCGGTGTCGATGAGCTTTTTCACCTGGGGATCGGTGTCGTACATCTCGCTGAGGGGCTTTGAAAGGCGCAGTGCGTCGTCCAGCGTGATGTGGGCGGCAGGATTATTAGGGATCTGCTTTGCGATCTTGTCCACCTCGGCGTAGGGGATGTTCATGACACGGCCCACATCCCGGATGACGCCCCGGGCAGCCATGGTGCCGAAGGTGACGATCTGGGCCACATGGTCGTCTCCGTATTTGCGCCGGACGTAATCCACCACTTCTCCCCGCCGGGTGTCGCCGAAATCCATGTCGATATCCGGCATACTGACACGCTCAGGGTTGAGGAAGCGCTCAAAGTAAAGGCTGTACTGCACAGGGTCGATGTCCGTGATATAGAGGCAATAGCTCACCATGGAGCCGGCGGCGCTGCCGCGGCCGGGACCCACGGGGATGCCCTTGCTCTTGGCATAGCGGACGAAGTCGGATACGATGAGGAAATAGTCGGTAAAGCCCATCTTCTCGATCATATCCATCTCATAGCGAAGCTGGGAGCGGTTGGAATCGTCATGGCCGTAGCGGTCCCGATAGCCCTCATCGCAGAGCTTTTGAAGATAAGAAAAGCTGTCATAGCCTTCAGGAAGCTGGAATTCAGGCAGGTGGTATTTTCCGAAGGTAAATTCCACGTTGCACATCCCGGCGATTTTACTGGTATTTTCGATGGCGCCCTCATAGTCGCCGAAGAGCTCCCTCATCTCCGCCTCGTCCCGCAGGTAGAAGTTCCGGGGCTCATAGCGCATACGGTTTTCATCCTCCAGGAGCTTGCCTGTCTGGATGCAAAGGAGCACGTCGTGGGCCTCCGCGTCCTCCTTGCGGAGGTAATGGGCGTCGTTGGTACAGACCATAGGGAGGCCGGTATCCTGATGCAGGCGCAGCAGTTCCCGGTTCACGATGGCCTGGTCACGAATGCCGTGATCCTGCAATTCCAGGTAAAAGTGGTCCTCGCCGAAAATTTCCGCCATTTCCAGGGCATATTTTTTGGCCGTTTCATATTCGCCGTTGCGGAGCCTTTTGGGGATCTCACCGGCAAGGCAGGCGGAAAGGGCGATGAGGCCGCCATGGTACTGGCGCAGCAGGGCCATATCCACGCGGGGTTTGATATAAAAGCCTTCCGTCCAGGCCATGGAGACCAGATAGGAAAGGTTGCGGTATCCCTCTTCATTTTCGCACAACAGCACCAGATGGCGGTTTTCAGAGTCGAACTCATGGACCTTGTCGAAGCGGGATCGTCCGGCAGGAGCCACATACACCTCGCAGCCGATGATGGGCTTGACGCCCTCTGCCTTGCAGGCGCGGTAGAAGTCGATGACTCCGTACATGACGCCGTGGTCCGTGATGGCGCAGGCGGCCTGCCCCAATTCCTTTACGGTCTTGGGGAGGTCTTTGATGCGGCAGGCGCCATCCAGGAGGCTGTATTCCGTATGGACGTGTAAATGGACGAAGGACATGGGTGACTCCTTTTCGCGTTAAATGTCGGGTTCTTCGATGTATTCTCCGCAGTGGGGGCAATAGGTGGGGATTTTGGATGGAATTCGCTGGAAATCATAGAGGAGCCTGCCGCAGTGGGGGCAAACAATGAAGCCGTAGCCTACAGCCGCCCCTGCGGCCATTCCCCCGATCCCCAGGACCGCCAGCACGATGGCCAACGGTTTGCACCACCCCATTTGCCCGATGCCGCAGGCAATCATGGAGATAACGAAACCGCCCATGGTCAGCAGGGTCGACAAGCTGTGGGCAAAGAAGCAGTTCATACCTCTCTTTTTCATAGCATTCCCCTTCGCAAAAGGAAACACCGCCGCCTCAGGTACGCTCCTTCAGCATTTCCTCCACGGTCTCCACGGCGGTGACGATCATGATGGAGCAATGTCCGGTAACGCCAAGAGCCTTGGCCGCGGGGGTATCTTCCCCGTTGGGCGTTACCTTTTTCTTCAAAAGCTCCTCGCAGCGCAGGGCGCCGAACTTCTCCATGAAACGCTCCTGAAGCTCCCGGGAAAGGGCCACGGTGCGCTTCTTGCTGCCCACAGGGTCGGCGGGATCCACCGGCGTCAGCAGACCCAGCGTCATAACCGCGCCGCTGACGGCGCCGCACAGCTCGCCGGTTCCGGCGCCGCTTCCAAAGCCGCCGGCCACATTGAAGCTCTCCTGCTCACTCATGCCGGTCAGATCGGAGAAGGCCGCCAGCACGCTCTGGCAGCAGTTAAATCCACGGCGGTGATAGTCATTTGCCAATTTGCAGCGGTTCATTTTCCTGTTCCTCCTGTGAAGTCGTATTGCTTTCAATTCCTTTTGCCAGCTCAAGGATCTTGCGCAGGCGGTGGTTCAGACAGGATTTTGTCACCGGCGGATCAAATTCCCGGGCCAGCTCCGCAAGGGTCAGCTCTGGATATTTTTCCCGCAGGAGCACGGTCTCCTTCAGCTTATCGGGAAGATCCTCCAGCTTTTCCGCTTCCCGCAGTCTGCGGATGGCCTCCATCTGCTCCATGGCGGCGGAAATTGCCTTGTCCACATTGGCGCTGTCGCAGTTGAGCTGACGGTTGACACTGTTGCGCAGGTCCTTTTCCATCTTGGCGGTCATGACATTCATGGCAGCCACAGGCGCGCCGATCAGGGTGAGAAAATCCTCGATCTGGTCGCTTTGCTTGAAATAAGTAACAAAGCTTGCGTTGCGGGAGATGCTTTTGGGCGGATATCCGCTCTCCCGCAGCAGCACGCCCAACTCCCGGCTGGCCTGGAGGTGAGAGGTGGTCAGCTCCAGGTGGTAACGCTTCAGGGGGTCCGTGATGCTGCCCCCGGCGAAGAACACGCCCCGCAAAAAGGCAGCCCGGCAGCAGGGCTCCTCCACCATGGCAAAATTGATATGCAGCACCAGATTCTGCCGGGGATCGTAACCCAGGGTATTGATGATACGGTCCAGCTTTTTGCCCTCCGTGATCTGGAAAACCAGCTTTCCCTGCTGGCCCGGCTCGCTCTGGCGGTCAAACCGCAGGCCGAAAGCCCTTTGGAAAAGCTTTGGGAGCCGGGTGGCAAAGTTGGGATTTTCCGTGACGATACGCACCTCTGTGGAGTTGAAGGTATTGCAGTAGAGCAGGATGCCATAGGCCTCCGCCCGGGCACAGCAGACCTTCTGCACATTCAGGTGGCACAGCTCGTTTTTGGTATCGTAAGAAAAGGACATGCCTTCCTCCCTTTCGCTCGTCGAAAAGGCCTTTTCAGCAAGCCGGGCAAGCCCTGCGTTTTTTCGACAGTTTATTTTTTTTCAATGCGGTAGTGTCCGCCCTCCGCGATGCGGACGCTGCGCTCCGCGTGGAGCATAATCAGCTCCCGGGCAAGATGCCCGGAGTGGTGGCGGACATAGCCGTTTTCCACCGTTGCCACGGGGCGGCGGATGACCTCCACTCCCAGCTCCCGGCAGCGGTCCAGATCGCACCGCATGGGCTCCGCCCCCTCTTCCGCATACCGGGCTGCCACGCCCTTGGGAATGGGGGAGGAATTGACCAGGCACAGGTCAAAAAGGCCTGGGGCAGAATGCTTGAAGAGGGCCGCGATGTGGTCCCCGGCGGTATAGCCTTCCGTCTCGCCCTCCTGGGTCATGACGTTGCAGACATAGACCTTCAGCGCATTGGACTTTTGGATGGCCTCTACGATGCCGTCCACCAGCAGATTGGGGATGATGCTGGTATAAAGGCTTCCCGGCCCCAAAATGATCATATCCGCCTCCGAAATGGCGGCCAGGGCCTCCGGCAGGGCTCCCGGATGCTCCGGCAGAAGCCGCACCCGGGTAATACGGCAGTCCTCCTTCTTCTTGCAGCAGAAAATTTTGGACTCCCCCACCACGCTGGATCCGTTTTCAAATTCCGCTTCCAGCTGCACATCCGCCGTGGTGACAGGCAGGACGCGGCCGGTGATGGCCAGGACCTCGCTCATACGGCGCACCGCCGCGTCAAAGGAGGGAGAAATGCCATTGAGGGCCGCCAGGAACAAATTGCCGAAGCTTTGACCGGCCAGAGACCCCTCCTTAAAGCGATAGTGCATCAGCTCGCTCATCAGCGGCTCCGTGTTGGCAAGCGCCTCCAGGCAGTTGCGGATGTCCCCCGGAGGGGGCATCCCCAAGTCCTGGCGCAGCATACCGGAGCCGCCGCCGTCATCGGCGACTGTGACGATGGCGGAGAGGTTTTCCGTGTGGTTTTTCAATCCCCGCAGCATGTTGGAAAGGCCGTGTCCGCCGCCGATGGTGCAGATCTTGGGCCCGTGTGCGCGGGTGCAGGTCTTATGATCGTTCATAAAATCCTCCTCCGCTGTCTCAGCGGCCAATGTCCCGATGGCACTCCAAAACGCAGTATCCCTGCTGCCGGCAGAAAGATGCCAAACGGCGGGCCACCGCCACAGAGCGGTGATGACCTCCGGTACAGCCCACGGCGATAACGAGGCCCGTTTTTCCCTCCTCCGCATACAGCGGCAGGGTAAAGTCAAGGAGCGCCTTTAAACGCTCCGTCAGCTCCTCTGATTGCGGAAAACCGAACACATAGTCGGAAACAGGGGCGTCCAAGCCTGTTTGGTGGCGCAGCTCTTCGATATAGTAGGGATTGGGGAGGCAGCGCACGTCAAAAACCAGGTCGGCTTCCAGGGGCAGGCCGTGCTTGAAGCCAAAGGAGGTAACTGTCACCCTCATGCCCCCCTTCTCCCCCTCCTCCTCGAAGATTCGAAGCAGCTCCTGACGAAGCTGGGCGGTGGAAAGATAGGTGGTGTCAATGACAAAATCCGCCCGGGAGCGTACCGGTGCAAGGACTTCCCGCTCCTGAAGGACGGCCTGCTCCAGCGTATCGGTGCGGTCCGCCAGAGGGTGGCGGCGCCGGGTCTCCTTATAGCGGTGGATGATGGTGTCGGCAGATGCCTCCAAAAACAGCATCCGGCATTCACTTACCATGGTCTTGAGCTGGTCAAGGACGTCGAACAGCTCCGTAAAAGAGGTGGCAGTGCGCACATCGTACACCAGCGCCACCCGGTCATAGCGGCTGCTGCCGCCTGCGCAAAACTCCGCGAATTTCAGAATCATGGCCGCAGGCATATTATCCACGATATAATAGCCCATATCCTCCAGGAAGGAAGCGGCTTTGCTCTTTCCGGCGCCGGAGAGGCCGGAGATAATGAGGGTCTTCATGGCGCTTCCCTCTTACCGGATGACGCGGACCTCCGGCTCCAGCCGGACCCCCGTCTTTGCCCATACAGCCTCCTGCACCTTCGCCATCAGCGCCTCCACATCGGAGGAGGTGGCGCCGCCGATATTGATGATGAAGCCTGCGTGCTTTTCACTGACCTGGGCGCCGCCCACAGTCAGGCCCTTCAGGCCGCATTGATCGATCAGCGTGCCGGCAAAATTGCCCACGGGCCGCTTGAAGGTACTGCCCGCGCTGGGATACTCCAAAGGCTGAGAGGCCTTCCGCCGGGCCATGAGCTCCCGCATCGTGGTACGGATGGCCTCCTGATCGCCCTTTTTCAGGCGCACCCTTGCCCGCAGGATCACCACTTCCGGGTGATCCATGAAAAAGCTGTGGCGGTAGCCCAGCTCCATCTCTTCCAGGCCCAAGGTGCGGATGCCCTCCTCCGGGAACAGGGCGGTGACGCTTTCCAAAACCTGGCTCATCTCGCCGCCGTAAGCGCCGCCGTTCATATACACCGCGCCGCCTAAAGACCCGGGGATACCGTGGGCAAATTCCAGGCCCGTCAGGCTTTGCTGACAGGCAAAGTCCGCAAGGCGGACCAGAGGAACACCGGCCTCCGCCGCGATCACGTCCTCACCCTCCAGTTCCATGGCCCGCAGTCCGGTCAGGCTCACGACCAGACGGTCCAGCCCCTCGTCGGGTGCCAGAAGGTTGGTGCCGTTGCCAAGGATAAAGGGGCGGCCGCCGCACTTGTACGCCGCATCCATCACCAGCACAAGCTGCTCGGGGTTCTTTGGAAAGGCCATGCGTTTTGCACCGCCGCCGGTACGGAACGAGGTGTGGCGGCTCATAGGCTCTTCCTCCCTCACTTCCAGGTCAGGAAGGAAGTCTGCAATCCATGCGTCAAATTCTTTTTCCCATGCCATATGGGGTCCTCCTTTTCAGATGGCGCGGCCCAGGAGCGCTGCGCCGATGATGCCCGCGTCGTTGCCCAGCTCCGCCCGGACAATACGGGGAAGCTTGCCGGCATGGCGGGGATAGCACTCCCCATTGACGATCTCCCGGAGGGGATTCATCAAAAGCTCATCGGATGCAGCAGCCACACCGCCGCCCACCGCCAGCACCTCCGGCTGGAGGATGTTGACCAGGTTAGTGACACCGGCGGCCAGGTATTCCACGTAAGTGCGGCAGACGGCTTTCGCGGTCTCGTCGCCCGCCTCCGCCGCCTGGAAGGCCGTACGGCCCTCCACGCCTCCGTTTTCCGCGGCGATCTTGTGGAGCAGGCTCTCGGGGTGGGCATCCATGGTTTCTTTCGTCATGCGGATAAGGCCGGTGGCGGAGGCATAGGTCTCCCAGCAACCCCGGCGGCCGCAGTTGCACTTCACGCCGCCCTTTTCCACCACCATGTGGCCCACTTCGCCCACCATGCCGCCACCGGAATAGAGCTTGCCGTTTAAAACGAAGCCGCCGCCCACGCCGGTACCGAGAGTAATGACGGCAAAATCTTTCGTGCCGCGTCCGGCGCCGCAGACCCACTCGCCCACGGCGGCACAGTTGGCGTCATTTTCCAGCAAGACAGGAAGATCCAGATGACGGCGGAACAGGCCGCTCAGGGGCACATCCTTCATGGGGATGTTGCAGGTATACAGGATCTCGCCGCCGGCAACGGCCCCGGGGATCCCCATACCGACATAGGCAATCTCCTCCTTTTCCTTCCCGGCCGTGTGCAAAACAGCCTTGGCAAGGTCAGCTAAGGTCCCGGCAAAGGCTTCCGGGCCGGTAAAAGCCCCCAGGGGGGTACGTTCGGTTACAAGGATGGCGCCGCTTTCATCCACCAGGCCGGCCTTCAGGTTGGTACCGCCCACATCAATCCCAATATAATACATAGCCGTTCTTCCTCGATTTCTTTATAATTTAGAATTTACTGCCGCCGTCCGCCCGTATATCCACCTTGCGGGCTAGCTCCTGGGCGGCGTTATAACCAAATTTGCGGTGGCGGTTGTTCATGGCCGCCACTTCCACAATACTGGCAAGGTTACGGCCCGGCCGAACCGGGATCGTGACGATGGGCACCTGCACATCCAGAATATCCGTGAAGTGATCCTCAATCCCCAGGCGGTCATAGAACTTAGTGGAATCCCACTGCTCAAAATGCACCACCAAATCCAACTGGGATTCCGTTTTAATGGCCCGCATACCAAAAAGCTGCCGCACGTCGATGACGCCGATGCCCCGCAGCTCGATATAGCAGCGGATGACCTCCGGTGCGGTGCCGATGAGCTGGCCGGAAATGCGGCGCAGCTCCACCGCGTCGTCGGCCACCAGGCGGTGGCCACGCATAATCAGCTCAATGGCGGCCTCGCTCTTGCCCACGCCGGAATCGCCGGTGATCATCACGCCCTCGCCATAGATATCCAGCATCACGCCGTGGCGGGTGACACAGGGAGCCAGCACATGGCTGAGATGGTCGATGACGTGGCTGGTAAAATCCACCGTGGTCTCCTGGGTTCGCAGGAGCGTCTTCTCATGGGACACGGCGCTTTCTATGCACTCCGGGAAGCAGTCCAGCCCCCGTGCGATCACCAATGCCGGGATATCATACAAAAAGAGGTCATCGAAGCATTTACGGCGCTGCTCTGAGCTCAGGCCCTTCAGGTAGGTATCCTCTGCTTTGCCTACCACCTGCAAACGGCGGGGATCAAAATAATCATAGAAGTCGTGGAACTGCAGGCCGGGGCGGTTCACATCCGGGACGGTCAGCCGGGCGGAATCAAACTCGCTGCCCCGGTTGAGCACCTCCAGGTTGAACGCTGAAATGAAATCCGCAATTTTCAAGCCTTTTTCATACATGGCACGATCCTCTTCTTTCCGGCGCATAAGTTCCCGCGCCCGTCCTGCCGCCGCCCCCGAAGGATAGTGCAAACGGCTGTAAAACAACTGTAAAACAATATTTATATTATATATGAGTTTTACGGATTCCGCAACACTTTCAGCATCTCCCCCTCTTTTAAAAAAACTTCAATTTTTTTCAAAATAGTCCTTGCATTTTGGAGAAGAATCTGTTAATATATCACCTGTGCCTATGAAAAGGTACGGAAGTACGCAACAGCAAGGAGGTGCAACGGATGGCAAAGTGCGAGTTTTGCGACAAGGGCGTGACTTTCGGCATTCAGGTTTCTCACTCTCACCGGCGTTCCAATCGTCCCTGGAAGCCCAATGTGAAGCGTGTGAAGGCGATCGTCAACGGTTCCCCCCGCCATGTGTATGTTTGTACCCGGTGTATGCGTTCCGGTAAGGTCACCAGAGCGATCTGATTGTACAAACAAAAATCCCGGACTTTGTGTCCGGGATTTCTTTTTGCCGGCAGAGCATCCGGCAAGGACAACGGAGGAGGCCATGTATCCCCAGGGATACATGGCCTCCTTCTTTACATATATGTGCAAAGAAGCCGGGGCCTTTGCACTTTTTTACATCTTTACATCCAGGTCTTTTCCAAAAGTTCATCCTTTTTGGCGCGGTTCATCAGGCAGGGGATCACATCTCTTGCCTGCATCCCGCAATACAAGACCTCGTAAATGCAGCGGCAGATGGGCATCTCCACACCCTCCCGCTCGGCAAGCTGGTGAACGCTCTCGGCGGCATAATAGCCCTCCACCACAGCGCCCACTTCCTCCATGGCCTCCTGGACGCTCTTTCCCTGGCCGATCAGGATGCCCGCCCGGCGGTTGCGGGAATGCATGGAGGTACAGGTGACGATGAGGTCACCCATTCCGGCAAGGCCGCCGAAGGTGCGGCGGGTTCCGCCCATGTCCTCGCCCAAACGGGTAATCTCCGCCATGGCGCGGGTCATCAGCAGTGCTTTCGTATTGTCCCCCAGGCCCAGGCCGTCAGAGATACCACAGCTCAGAGCGATGACATTTTTGAGCGCCGCGGACAGCTCCACGCCGACGATATCATAGCTGGTGTAAATACGGAAATAGTCGTTCATAAATGCATCCTGCACAAAGCGGGCTGCTGCCCGGTCCGGACAGGCGGCAACGCAGCCGGTGGGCATCTGACGGCTCACTTCCTCTGCGTGGGAAGGGCCGGAAAGGGCAACCACTTTACAGATATTCCCGGTGGTTTCCTGTAAAATCTGGCTCATACGCAGGTTCGTATCCCGCTCGATTCCCTTGGAAACGCTGACAAGAATGCTGTCCCTGCGCAGATAGGGAGCCACCTTTTCGCCGGTTTCACGGACAGCGAAGGAAGGTGCTGCGCACACCACCATATCCGCGCCTTCCAGCACGCCAAGGTCGCCGGTCAGATGCAGCGCCTCTGGCAGGGTGACCCCCGGAAGCTGGGGGTTCAGGCGGGTCTTTTCCACCTGCGCAGCCTTTTCCCCGTTGTGGGACCAAAGCCAGGTCTCGTGCCCGTTGCCCGTCAGCACCATGGCAAGGGCGGTGCCCCAGGCGCCGCTCCCCAGTACAACAGCTTTCATTGTTTACCCTCCTTCTTTTTGTGGAAACTGAGCTTGCGCTCGTTCCCCTGAACCAGGCGCTGGATGTTGCCCCGGTGCTGCCAGACCACAAGTCCGCCGCAGAGGAACGCCAGCACCACCACCGCAGGATTGGGATAGCAATACCAGGAGATGAAGGGGAAGGACACACCGGCCCACACGGAGCCGAGAGATACATACCGGGTCAGGATGACCAAGATCAAAAAGCCGCCCCAGACCACCAGGGCCACACGCCAGTCGATTATAAGGGCGATGGTACCGCCGGAGAGAATGCCCTTGCCCCCCTTGAACTGGAACATACAGGGAAACATATGACCCAGCAGGCAAAAGAGGGCCGCCCAGTATTCAACTGTCACAAGCACGATCCCCGACTCGCCGGGGAAGAAATATCTCAACACGACGCCGCTCAGCCAGAGGGCCACCACCGCCTTGAGCATATCCGTCAGTATGACAACAGCCGTCAAGCCGCCGCCGAAGGTACGGTGGAAATTGGTCAATCCCGCGTTTCCGCTGCCGTGGTTGCGGACGTCATCATGCAGGATATACTTGGAGACAATGACGGCACCGTTGAAGCAGCCGCAGAAATAGGCGATGATTGCGATGCACAGCGCTGCCATCACGATGGTGTCGCCCGGTCTATCACCGATCGTCATGGCTTACTCCTCCTTCTCACCCTTCTGCCGGATAGAGAGGATGATGGGCGTGCCCTCCAGGCCGAAGGTATTGCGGATGCAGTTTTCAATATAGCGCTGATAGGAGAAGTGGAAGAGCCGGGCGTCGTTGCAGAAGATGACAAAATGGGGCGGACGGATGCCCACCTGCGTCATGTAGTAGATCTTCAGACGGCGGCCCTTGTCCGTGGGAGGCTGGACGCGGGTCTGGGCATCGGAGAGAACGTTATTCAGCATACCGGTGGTGATGCGGGTGGAGGCCTGGTTGGAAACATAGTCGATCAGCTCAAAGAGGCGGTCCACACGCTGGCCGGTCTTGGCGGAGATAAAGAGGATGGGTGCGTAGGACATGAAGGCCAGGTCCTGACGGACCTTTTCCCGCATATGGTCCATGGTCTTGCCGTCCTTTTCCACCAGATCCCACTTGTTCACCACGATGATGCTGGCCTTGCCCGCCTCGTGGGCCATGCCGGCCACCTTGGTATCCTGCTCGGTGACGCCTTCCGTGGCGTCGATCATGATGAGGCACACATCGCTTCGGTCAATGGCCATGGTGGCCCGGAGAACACTGTACTTTTCGATGTCCTCGTCCACCTTGGACTTTTTGCGCATACCGGCGGTATCGATAAAGATAAAGGTGCCCTTCTCGTTTTCAAAACGGGAGTCGATGGCGTCCCGGGTCGTGCCCGCCACATTGGAGACAATGGTGCGCTCCTCCCCCAGGATCTTGTTGATGAGAGAGGATTTACCGGCGTTGGGCTTGCCGATGACGGCCACTTTGATGGCGTCCTCCTCTTCTTCCTCCTCTTCCTCCTCAGGGGGAAAGTATTGCACGCAGGCGTCCAGCAGGTCACCGGTGCCGTGGCCGTGGACGGCGGAAACGGCGATGGGATCGCCCATGCCCAGGTTATAGAACTCATAGAAGTCCGGGTTCACCGTGCCGGTGGAGTCCATCTTGTTCACCGCCAGAACGATGGGCTTTCCGCTGCGCAGCAGCATACCGGCCACCTCCTGGTCGGAGGCGGTGAGACCCGTTTTGATGTCCGTGAGGAAGATAATGACGGTGGCATTGTCGATGGCAATCTGCGCCTGGTCCCGCATGAAGGCCAGGATCTGGTCGTCGGTCCGGGGCTCGATACCGCCGGTGTCGATGAGGGTGAATTTCCGGCCGTTCCAGTCGGTCTCACCATAGATGCGGTCCCGGGTGACGCCGGGGGTATCCTGCACAATGGAAAGACGGCGGCCAATGAGCTTATTAAACAGCATGGACTTGCCCACGTTGGGCCGGCCCACGATAGCTACGATAGGTTTCATCTGTTCACTTCCTAAAGTCATAATATAACAGTTTATATTATATCCATTAGAGAACAGGATATCAACCAAAATTCGTGCTTTTTTCAAAATTCAGTAAAAGCGCTCACTCCCCCGGGATAGAGACATCCACCACGTCCACCCCTCTGCCCATGGCATATTCCACCGTGTAGCGGGTGCCGCCGGCGGAGCCGTCAAAGGCGGCGATCAGCAGCGATGCATGGTCTACCATGTAGCGGTCCCGCCGCTGCATACAGCCAGGGCTGTAGGTTTCGGAGACCACAGTTTCAAAATCGCAGGCGCAAAGCAGCCGGCGGTAACGCTCCCTCTGGGCTGCAGGCCAACGGTCCGCCTGGGCAAGACAGGGAACGGCGGCCTCCAGCGTCACATCGCCGTGGCGGCGGCGCAGCTCCAGCACACATTCGCAAAAATAAAAGTCACAGCCCATGGCCATACCGCAGAGAAAATGGCGGTAACCCTCCTCATAAGCGGCCTCCACCGCGTCAAGGATACGCCGCTTCAGCGCCAGGCAGCGGGTGTCGGACTCGTTATACCGCCAGGGGAGCTTTGGCGGACGGTGCCCTGTGAAGCAGCAGGATTCCTGTTTTGCCGGCATAACGCTCCCTCCTTCCCCATCTTGTCTTGATCCGTTTTCATTATAGAACAGATGTTCTTTCTTGTAAAGGAGGAAACTGGAGTTCTCCGCCTTCTGGCCCCCGGCTATAAAAAGTTTTGCATTTGTTTCATTTACCAGTTGCATTTTTTATCAGGATGCCATATACTATCCCCAGAAAACAACTGAATCCTTTGTCTTCAGGGCGGGGTGCAATTCCCCACTGGCGGTAAAGTCCGCGACCGGACGTAGCGATACGTCCGCTGATTCGGTGAAACTCCGGAACCAACAGTATAGTCTGGATGGAAGAAGATGAGTACGGCAAAGCCGTGCGCTTTTGGCGCGCTTCTTTGTTGTTTGTTCACCTTGGAGAAGTCAAAGTATCCGGGGTGTTTTCAAACAAACAAAGGAGTGTATTTTTATGTCCAGAAACGCCTGTGAACCCGCCGCCACCCCCACTTCCATTCCCGCCGCCCATTCCCGCCTGAGCCTGCGGACCTGGATCTCCATGTCCATGCTGGCGGCCATCGCCTATGTGGTGATGCTGCTGAGCAAAATGCTGCCCCAAGTTTATGGTTTCCTCCAGTTTGACCTGAAGGATACCGTCATCTGCATCGGAGGCTTCATCTTCGGACCCCTGGCCGCCGCCATCCTCTCCATCACCGTCCCCCTTCTGGAGATGCTCTTTGCCAGCGATACCGGCCCCATCGGCTTCCTGATGAACGTGCTGGCCACCGCTTCCTTCTGCTGCACCGCATCCTTTTTGTATAAGAAGATCCACACCAAAAAAGGCGCGGTGATCGGTCTTTCCCTGGGCGTGGCGGTTCTGACCGCGGTCATGCTGTTGTGGAACTATCTCATCACCCCCATCTACCAGGGTGTTCCCCGGGAGGTGGTGGCCGGGATGCTGCCCACCGTGTTCCTGCCTTTCAACCTGGTCAAGGGCGGCATGAATATGGCCGCGATCCTGCTGCTGTATAAGCCGGTGGTCACCGCCCTGCGGAAAGCCCGTCTGGCCCCGGACTCCCATTCCACTATCCGCACCGGCAAGGTCAATGTGGGCTTCCTGCTGTTCTCCCTGGCCCTGCTGGCCACCTTCGGCACCATCGCCCTGGTGCTGATGGGCATCATCTGAATACATCGCAAAAACGGCCCCGCGGGAAAAATCCCGCGGGGCTTTACACTCCCCTCCTCCCTCTTTTCAAAAGCGAACAGATGTGCTATCATCATCTCATCTGAGGGAAAGGGGGCGCTACCATGGACCGGGTGATCCTGCACTGTGATCTGAACTGCTTTTACGCCTCCGTGGAGCTTTTGAGCCACCCGGAACTGCGCTGCGTTCCCACGGCGGTCTGCGGAGATCCCTCCTCCCGCCACGGCATTATCCTTGCCAAAAACGAGCCCGCCAAGCGCCTTGGCGTCAAAACCGCGGAAACCATCTGGCAGGCCAAAAAGAAATGTCCTGACCTGGTGCTGCTGCGGCCCCACCACGACCTCTACCACGTCTACTCCAAAAAGGTCAACGCCATCTACGATGAATACACCGACCTTGTGGAGCCCTTCGGCATCGACGAAAGCTGGCTGGATGTGACCAACACCCTCCACCTCTTCGGCGGAGACGCCAAAGCCCTTGCCGATACGCTGCGCCGCCGGGTCCGGGAAGAGCTGGGGCTGACGCTGTCTGTAGGCGTTTCCTTCAACAAGGTATTTGCCAAGCTGGGAAGCGATTACAAAAAGCCTGACGCCACCACAGTCATCTCCCGGGAAAACTGGCAGGAGATCATCTGGCCTTTGCCGGTGGGAGATCTGCTGTTTGTCGGCGGCACCGCCAGGAAAATTCTGCACCAGTACGGCATTAACACCATCGGCCAGCTTGCCGGATGCAGCCGCCCCATGCTGGAGGCCATGATGGGCAAGCTGGGCGGACAGCTTTACGAATACGCCAACGGCCTTGACCGGGACCGCGTCCGCAGCCGTTTTGAAGCGGAAGCGGTAAAATCCGTAGGAAACGGCACCACCTTTCCGCAAAATCTTACCACCCGTGAACAGGCTTGGAACGGCATCGCCATCCTGGCCGACTCCGTGGCCACCCGGCTGCGGCGGGAGGGCCTGTACGCCGGAGGGATTCAGGTCACTGTCCGGGACCCGGAATTCCGTGACCGTTCCCGCCAAAGGCGGCTGGACACCCCCATCCGCCTGATCCGGGAGGTGACGGAAGTGGCGGCGGAGCTGCTGGAAGAGCTTTGGAAGCCCCCTTCCCCCATCCGGGCCCTGACCGTCACCGCCATTTACCTGACGGCGGAGGACCAGGCCTTTGAGCAGGAGGACCTGTTCACCGCCGCTGCGGCTCCCAAAAAGGAAAAACAGGAAAAGCTGGAGGCTGCCATGGAACGCATCCGGGGCAAATACGGCAACGACTCCATTGTCTTCGGCGCTGTAAAAAAAGAGGAGGACCCTTTCCCATGACAAGGCAAGAAGAAAAAGCGGCCCTGCGGGCCACCATGCGCCGCCTGGAAGCCACCCTCTCCCCCCGCTACCGGAAGACGGCAGACCGGGCCATTTCCGCCCATCTCACGGCCATGCCGGAATACCTGGCGGCGGAGACCGTGTTTTGCTTCGTCTCCGTCCGAGAGGAGATCGACACCCTCTCCATCTTGCGCCATGCGCTGGAGGCCGGAAAGAAGCTGTGCGTCCCCCTCTGCCGGGAAAAGGGCATTATGGAGACACGGCTCATCAGTGACCTTTCCTGCCTGCAGAAAGGCGCTTACGGCATCCCGGAACCGCCGGCGGACGCCCCTGCGGCGAAGACAGACGATATCGACTTTGCCATTCTCCCCTGTCTCACCTGCAACCATGCCGGCCAGCGGCTTGGCCGGGGCGGCGGATACTATGACCGCTTCCTCTCCCACTACCGGGGCGGCACGGTGCTTCTGTGCCGGGAAAAGCTCATCCGGGAGGAGATTCCCGTGGAACCCCACGACTATCCCGTGCCCTGGGTCCTGACGGAGCTGGGCCTTTATGAGGACGGCACCCCCGCCCGGCTGTGAGAAAAAATCCGCAACGGGGCTTTTCCTGGCGGGGATCATGGAGTATACTGGTATCAATACAAAGGAAACGGAGTGTGCTGCTATGAAGAATCTTCTCAAGCGCATCAAGACCAACGCTCTGGTCTCTGCCGCCGCCTACACGGTGTTCGGCCTGGTCCTCCTCATTTGGCCAGAGCTTTCCACAAGCGTTTTGTGCACGGCCCTGGGCGCCGTTTTGGTACTGTGCGGCCTGGTGGACATCCTGGAATTTCTGCTCCACCGGGACGGAAGCCTTTACTCTGCCGTCCACCTCATCATCGGTATCATCCTCACCGCCGTGGGCGTGTGGCTGGTGGCCCGTCCCACGCTGATCGCGGTCATCATCCCCCGGATCATCGGCGTGATCATCCTCTTCCACGGCTGCAAGGATCTGAGCGATGCCCTGACGCTGCACAAAAACCAGTCTCCCCACTGGCTGGCCGCCGCGCTTCTCGGTATCGTGACGGCACTTCTGGGCGCCATTCTGGTGTACAATCCCTTCCAGGCCTTTGCCACTGTGGTGCGTGTCATCGGCTTCTTCCTGATCTATGACGGCATCAGCGATATCTGGATCACCGCCCAGGTGAGCAGGGCCATCAAGCAGGCGGCCAAAGACAGCCAGACCGTTGTGGATGTGGATTACCGGAACGTGGACACCGATGAAGAAACCTGATCTCTTCTATGAAAAAATGGCCGGCACAAAAATGCGGTGTTCATAAGACAGTTAACAGTCACAGTAGTATAAACTGCTGTGGCTGTTCTTGTTTTTTATCCTGTTATGTGATAAAACAGGACCGAGCAGGCCTACAAATCGGAATTTTGGAGGTGTTTATTCACATTGCAAACATCAGAGAGTTTTAGATTAAGTGCTATCTTGTCGTTTTCGGGTGGATTTCAGGATGCATATACTTACAATGTAAGAGACCACGTTTTTGCAAATGCTCAAACAGGTAATGTTGTTCTGATGAGTCAGAATTTTATGCAAGGCAATGCGGTTATGGGGTTTCATTATATGTTTCCTTTGCTTTCATTTGCTGCAGGAATTTTTATTGCCGAGCAAATTGAAAACAAGTTCAAGAACAGTAAGGGCATACACTGGAGACAAATCATTCTGTTTATAGAAATACTAATGCTTGGTCTTGTCGGATTTATGCCACTCAAATTAAATATGATTGCTAATATGTTAGTTTCCTTTTCATGTGCTATGCAGGTGCAAACTTTTAGAAAAGTACATGGATACGGATATGCGAGCACTATGTGTATAGGGAATTTAAGAAGTGGAACAGAAAGCTTATCACATTACCTCCGGAATAAGGATAAGGAATCTTTATATAAAGCAATTCATTTTTGGGGTATAATTATAGTTTTTGCAATCGGGGCCGGAATCGGAGGAGTCCTATCGAATATCTGCGGTATAAAAACGATTTTGGTCTCCACAATACTCTTAACTTTCGTTATCGTAATGATGATTAAGGAGTACCGGTAAATTCCTGTTTGTCAAACAAATACAAGGGCGCACTTCTGTACGGGGCAACCCCGTATGTGCGCTTGCGAGGCAAAACACCCCGGATACCTTCAAATGCCCGGAGCGTTTTACGTCACTGAGTTCCGCGCAAGGGACTGTATCCCTTGCGCTGCTTTGCAGCTATCCTCTTATGGCAAAAGGCGTGACCACGAAAGTCACGCCTTTTGAAAATTTTTACTGTCTTATGAACAACGCCCGAATGTGCCGGTCATTTTTTGCCCATATCAAAAGGATTCCTCTTCCTGCGCCGCGGCGGTGCCGAGGCCGAAATCCTCCTCCACGCTGGCAGCGTCCCGGCGAAGCATGGTCTCCATCACCTTGATGTCGCTGGCCACATCCATGGCATCGGCATGATACAGCTCATCCAACTGGTGTTCAAAGCCCCGGATGATGGAATCCATGGTGGCTTCGATGCGGCCCTTGGCCTGGCGGAGGTTTTCTCCCTCCACGCCGGCGGATTCAAACTCGGCGTAAGAATCCAGCAATTTCTGGGTGGTAGGAAGATAGTAGGTAAGGAAGGTGGCGATGCGGTTCTGCTTTTCAGGGTGGGCTTCCACCTCCCGGAAGATCTTTGCGGTGATCTCCTCCAGGCGGTCGATCTTAGCGGAAAGGATCGGGTCGGCGATACGGTCGTTGGCCCGGCGGATATTGCGGAGGATGCCGGAATAGCCCTCCTCCGCCTCCTTGGGAGCGGAGGCCGCCTTCTCTGCCTGGCGCTGCTTCCATTCCACGTCTGCATAGCTGCTGCGAAAGAGATATCCCAGCTCCATATTGAGATAAGCCTTGCCGCCGAAATACCCTTTGTCCAGCATTTTTTGCAGGTCTTTTTCCACCCGCCGTCTGGAATAGCCCAGGGTCCTGGCCAGTTCCTCCACGGGCATGGCCTCCCGGTCACCCATCACCGCCAGATACTTGGCATAGCGCTTCAGGCTCCGGTCCATGGAAGCGCCGCTGCAGAACATGGCAATACCCGCCACTCCCATGGACAGCGCTGCCAGCAGGTCCTCCAGCCACAGTCTCAGCCAATCAGAGGAGTAGAAAATTGCTCCCAGAGGCTCCGCCATAGCCAGCACGCCCACCACGGCCACCAGGATGCCCGCGATCTTCAGCCACTTGGCAGTGGAGCTCTTGGCGGCCGGGGAACGCATCACCTTTTTGGCAGTCTTCCGGGGCGCTTTTTGCTGTGAAGTTCTTTTTACGCTTTTATTTTCAGGAGAAAGTAAGGGGGCCTTTTCATTTTCCTTCCTGTCATTCCCAAAAAGTTTGAAAAAAAGCAAAAACAACGCCACCGGCCAAATACCGACGAGAAAACAAATAGCGATGATGCCCCAGTCTCCCCAGTCGTTCTCCTTCTTTTTCCGGTACTGCTCCGCCACGGCTCACTCCCCCTTCTTTTTCAGCTTCTCCTTGTTGCCCTTTTCGTCCACAAGGTAGGTGTTGTCCAGTTGGCTTTTCAGGCTGCCCAGCACAGAGTCGATATAGGCCCGGCGCAAAACGGCCCGCTCTTCCATCTCCCACTCCGTCAGGCCCTCGGTCTTGGCCTTGCGGGCCAGCTCATTGATCCGGTCGATTCCCTTTTGATCCATATCTCGTTCTCCTTCATCCAGTTTTCCCCGTCAAACCGCCGGGGCGATCCCTTTCACAAGTTCGCCGGCCTCCGGCGGGCTTCCTTCTTATATATAACGCTTCACAGCGATGGAGGTGCGGCCCTTCTTTGTGACGCCGCCCACCTCCGTCAGTTCAAATTTTCCAAAGCCCCGGGCGGAAACAGTATCCCCCGCCGCCAGGAGCTTATCCGGCTTCGTACACTCCCGCCAGTTTACCTGCACCCGGCCGGAGGAGATCAGTTCTGCCGCTTTGCCCCGGGCCATGCGGAAACCGGTGGAAGCAACGGCGTCCAGACGCAGGGAGGATACGGTGTCCCGCACCAGCTCCCACTTTGCTTCCGGGATGTGGATGTGGGCGGGGTCGATGGCGGCCACCTTCAGCTTGGCACGGCCTGCGCTGTCCCAGCTTTGGAGGAGAAAGTCCTCCACGGTTTCAAGCACCAGGATATCCGCACTGTCCCCGCTCACCAGGATATCTCCAATCTTCTCCCGGACAATGCCCATCCCCATAAGACTCCCCAGGAAGTCCCGGTGGCTGAGAGCCTCCTCCTTGCGAAAGGCGGCCCGCAGGCAGCGGATGGGCGCCTCCGCCATGCAGGGGTCCATCCAATCCGGCAGGAACAAGATCAGCTTCCGCTCCGCGCCCTCGTAGCCCCCTGTCAAAAGGTAGGCGGATTCAGAAATCCCCGCAAGGCGCAGCAGGTCTTTGGCCCACATCTGCTGCTGGGGACTGAGGAAATCCGTACAGGCCGGCACATTCCGGCTTTGTGACTGGTGGGCCCGGTCCAGGATGCGGGCCAGGAGGAGCCTGTCCTCCCCAGTGGCCCCAAGACGGTCAAGCAGCGTTCCCTTATCCATGGCGCAGCTCCTGGGTGTGGACCAGGGCGGCGTAAGCCCCGCCCCGGGCCATCAGCTCTTCGTGAGAGCCCAGCTCCACGATACGGCCGCCCTCCACCACGGCGATGCGGTCGGCATGGCGGACGGTGGAAAGCCGATGGGCGATGATGATGGTGGTACGCCCCTGGGAAAGCTTTTCAAAGGTCTGTTGAAGCTTTGCCTCCGTGACGCTGTCGAGCGCGGAGGTGGCTTCATCCAGAATAAGGACGGGCGGGTTTTTCAGGAAAATACGGGCGATGGAAATACGCTGCTTCTGTCCCCCGGAAAGGAGGGTGCCCCGCTCTCCCACATAGGTGTTGAAGCCTTCGGGCATGGCGACGATATCGTCATAGATCTCAGCCATTTTAGCGGCCTGGGCCACCTCTTCCTCCGTTGCGCCGGGACGGCCATAACGGATGTTCTCCAGAATGCTTGCGGCGAAGAGGAACACCTCCTGCTGGACGACGCCCACATTCTGGCGCAGGGATTCCTGGGTCACGTCCCGAATGTCGTTTCCGTCGATGCGGATGGCGCCGTCGAAAACGTCGTAGAACCGGGGGATGAGCTGGCAGAGGGTGGACTTTCCGCCGCCGGAGGGTCCCACCACCGCCACCGTCTCGCCGGGGCGGATATGAAGGTCCACGTCATGCAGGACCGGCAGGTCACTCTGATAGGCAAAGCTGACATGGTCGATGTCGATGCTGCCCTCCACAGCCTCCAGCTCCTTGGCGTCGGGGGCATCCTTCATGGCCGGCTCCTCCCGCATGACTTCCACAAAACGGCCAAGGCCGGCAGTACCGTTGGCAAAAAGCTCAGCAAAGGAAGAGAGCTTGCGGATCGGGTTGACAAAGGTGGTGATATAGAGGCTGAAGGTAATCAGGTCGATGGTATCCAGCTGCCCCTTCATGATGAGGAAGCCGCCCACCGCAATGACAGCGGCGGAGAGGATGCACAGGAAAAACTCCATGGAAGCGTTGAAGCGGCCCATGGCCTTATGGAACTGGCGCCGGGAGGTTTTGAAGCTGTCGTTGGAGGTCTCGAACTTCTCCAGCTCCGCCTTTTCGTTGGCAAAGGCCTTGGCGGTGCGGATGCCGGAAAGGCCGGATTCAATATCCGCGTTGATAACGGCGGTCTTCTGCTTCACCCGGCGGGAAGCCTCGCTCATGGACTCCCGGCATTTCCACACCACCAGGAAGAAAACGGGCAGGATCAGCGCGATCACCAGGGCCAGGCGCCACTGGATGGAAAACATCACCGCCAGGGCGCCCACAATGGTGACGCCGGAGATGAAGATATCCTCCGGGCCGTGGTGGGCAAGCTCCGTGATGTCAAAAAGGTCAGCGGTCAGGCGGCTCATGAGCTGGCCGGTACGGTTATGGTCAAAGTAGTCGAAGGAAAGCTCCTGCATATGGCGAAACAGGTCCCGGCGGATGTCCGCCTCCACCAAAATGCCGAAGGTGTGGCCCCAGTAACAGATGACGTAAGTGAGCAGCGCCCGGAGGGCAAAGGCCACAAATACCACTGCCATCACCGCAAAAAACGCGGAATAGGCGCTTTGCGGCAGCAGCTCATACATACACCAGCGGGAGACATACGGAAAGGCCAGGTCGATGAGCGAAATCATCAGCGCACAGCTCAAGTCCATGATGAACAGCCGCCGGTGGGGTTTGAAATAAGAGAGAAAAATTTGCAGCGTGGATTTTTCCTGGAATTCACGGGTCGTCATAGCCATACTCCTTGTCTTGTAATGCCATTTAATATATTATGATACCATATCTTTTACCAAATGACAATGGAGCTTTCACCCTCTCCCCCTCAAGATTTACAAAGGGGCTTCCGGAGAAAATTGAAACGCAGAGCCGGCGAATTTGCTTCGTCAGCTCTGCGTTTTTATCACCGAAAGATCCCCTGCGCGGATCTTTCAAAAGTGCAGGACATGGATCAGCAAGATCCATGCCAGGCCGTAATAAGTCACCACCGCAACAAGGTCATTGATGGTCGTAATCAAGGGGCCGGAGGCAACGGCGGGGTCGATTTTCAGCCGTTTGAAAATCATGGGGATGGTGGTTCCCGAGACACTTGAGAGCAGCATGGATACCAGCAGGGCAACTCCCGTGCAAAACGATACCGAGAAGGCCAACATTCCCGGCTGGCCCTTAAAAAGGACAAGATATCCCCCGATCAGCAGGAAAGACAGCACCCCCAGGATGATCCCGCTGGTCAAACCGACACGGGCCTCCTTTCCGATGAGGTACAGCTTTTCTTTGCCGCTGATCTGCTCATCCATCAGCACGCGGATGGTGACGGCCAGGGATTGTGTTCCCACATTACCCGCCATATCCAGGACCAGGGATTGAAAACAGACGATCAGCGCCAAATGGGCCACGACTTTTTCGAAAAGGCCTACAACACCGGAGACAAGGATTCCCAGTCCAAGCAGAACCAACAGCCAGGGCAACCGCTTGCCGATGCTCTTTTTCAAGGGCTCCCGCAGGTCTTCCTCCGCAGTCAGGCCGGCCAGCTTGGCATAGTCGTCGCCCATTTCGTCATCAATGAGCTGCGCGATCTCCTGCGCCGTCAGCACACCCTTCAACCGGTTATCCGAATCCAGCACCGGGATGGAGTCCTCGGAATATCCCTTTATGCGCTCAATACATTCCTCGATCAGTTCACCGGCGTAAACATACGGGTAGGAGGTCATGATAATGGTTTCAAGCTCCGTGGTCTCACGGGCAATGATCAAATCCTTCAGGTCGATGGCGCCCACCAGCGTCTCATCCTCATCCACAACATAAATGGTGGAAATATGATCGTTGCTGGCAGCCTGCCGGATCAATTCCTTCATGGCCTGCCGCACACTGATACCGGAACAGACGGCAATATAGTTCGTGGTCATTTTACTGCCGATCTCATCCTCATCGAAGGAGCTGAGGAGCGTTATTTCCCGCTTCACATCCTCCGCCATCAGGTCGATGAGCGTATTGCGCTCCGGTTTGTCCAATTGATGGAGGTACTCGACCACCGTGGGCACCTCCAGCTGAGACAGGATCTCAACTCTCTTGCGGATCCCCATTTCCCCAATGTACGCATGGAGTCTTTCCGAATACTCCAGAATCCCTGCCAGCGTTTCGCTGTCCAGAATGCTGTAGAGCCGGCACCTCTCATCCTTCTTCAGAAGCTCCATGGCAGCGGCAATATCGTTTTCATGATAATCAAGGATCCGCTCTCTCATCAGCTTTGGCGTCAGATTGCTTCTGATGATCTCAACGATCTCCGCTTTATAATCGGGATGCTGCGCAATTACAAGGGTTTCATTGGAAAGATTCTTCTTTGTGTTCATTGTCCTGTGCCTCCTTTACACATCAAACATGATGCGGATCAAAAAAGGATCCGCCGGGGTAAAGGTGGGCGCAGATCATCGGTTTACAAGGAAGCCGGGCATAAAATCTCATGCGCCGCCAACGCACCACAACGAATGATAAAAGTCTGCTGCGCATGAAGTTCCGCCCATTGACGCCGGCTGCCCCACAGGGGCCGGATGCCGGCGCATTTTTCAATTTTTGCAAAAAAATACCACTGCCGCCTGTAAAACGACTTGCTCTACGCCCGCTTTTCGCGGATGCAGCTTCAGATGCGGACAATGGTACTCATATATTTACGATTCCGGCGCAGCATAGGCGCAGGAAAATATGGTCAGAACACGGACGGTGCAGTACCGTACCGTTCCTGACAATATATGAATCCATTGTCTGCCCTTCGACTACTACTGCCGTCCATCGTCTCACCTCACATAACTGAATTTGGCTTTAAACCTTAATAATCATACCATAATTCGCCTGAAAAGTCAACGTATTTGAAAAGGTCTGTCCCGGGATGCGTTCCTCTGCAACACGCAAAAATATACGGTGATGCGGTAAGGAATAGGGTCTCCATTCCGGCAGTTATGATACATACAAAGCGGCCCGGCGTGATCCGCAAGGGTCTTTGAAGGCACCGGCAAGGCCTGCCGGTCAGTCCAGAATGGTCTCCCAATGCTGGGCCCTGGCGGCGGCAAAACACATTTCGATCTGAGACAGGGTGTTCTTTTCCTCCGACAGGGGCGGCAGGTCCTCCAGGGCAAAATAGCCGGAGGCGGTGGTTTCGATATTCTCCGTGAAATCGCCGCCGAGAAGATCGCAAAGGACAAACACCTTGCAGATGCCGTAGGGGGAAACGCCGCCGTTGCGCTTTGTCCAGTCCTGAACGGCGATGACGCGCCGGGGGATCACATCCACCCCCGCTTCCTCCTTTGCCTCCTTTACGGCGTTTTCACCCACAGAAACGTTTACATCCACCCAGCCGCCGGGCAGGGACCAAAGGCCGTTGTTCTCCCGGACCAGGAGAATCCGCCCATCCCGGAAAACAGCAGCCCGGGTATCCAGCTTTGGCGTCTGGTAGCCGGTCTCGTTGCAAAAGAGGGCCGTCATCTTTTCAACCGGCAGCCCTGTCCCGGCACTCATCATCTCTGCGGCGATCTCCCGGATGCGGGTATAGCGCTCAAGGTCATAGGCGTCCCGGCCATAGGTCAATCCGGCCTGGGCAAGGCTCTGGAGCTCAATGGCCCACTGGAGCCACTGGTGGTTTTCGTTCATAAACAGGCCTCCCTCTCAAAAAATCCCCGTTTGGACGTGGTAAAAAAGGAAGGAGGGAAGAATCTTCTTCCCTCCTTAAGCAAGCAGTCAAACGACCTTATTTCGCGGCGACGGACTTGACAACCTTGACCTCGCGGCCATTGTAGCTGCCGCACTCCTGGCACATTCTGTGAGGCAGGTGCAGCGCACCGCATTTCGGGCAAGCGACGAGAGCGGGGGTCGCCAGCTTCCAGTGAGAGCTGCGGCGCTTGTCGCGTCTTGCTTTGGATACTTTTCCCTTAGGTACTGCCATTGTGACACCTCCTTGATCATTCAAAGGCCGGGAGTCCCGTCCTTATTATTTATTCTTTATTGTTCTCCAAAAGCTTTGCAAGAACTGCGAGCCGCGGATCTACTTCCTTTTTGCAGGAGCAGGGGCCGAGATTCAAATCGGCACCGCACCGGGGGCACAGGCCCTTACAATCTTCCGAACACAAAGTTTTCGTGTCCATGTCGAGGATAAATGCCGTTCGGGCAAGATCCCCCACATCCACTTTCCCGTTTTCCAGAACAACGATCTCGTCGTTGTCCTCGCTTTGGACCTCCTCCGCCAACATGCAGCGGAAGGGGACTGCCTTCTCCTGCCGGAACTCCTTGCCGCAGCGGTCACACACGGCGTCCAGCGTGGAACGGGCCGTCAGGTCCAACTCCAGAACATCGGCCGTGTTGCGGATGGTTCCCTCCACAGCAACAGGCTCCCTGACAGGATACCGGCCTGAAAATTCCAGATCGCTCAGATCCAGATCAAACTGGAAGTCCAGGCGTTTTCCGGGGGTATGCAGAATGGATCTTACGTCAATCAGCATAAGCTACCTCACAATGACACGAGTAGTATTATACGGGATGAATCCATGGTTGTCAAACTGTTTTTTTCATTTTTACTTCTTTTTTTCAAGTTTTTTTCCGGCGCCGTCCCCGATTGTCCGGGAGGGCCTGGGCCGCCAGAGGGCGCCCTCCTTCCCGGGCGGGCCGGACGGCGTGAGAAGCTGCGCCTTCAGGTGTCTGTCCTCCACGGAAAATGCGAAAAATTTCCGCCCCGCCTTTACAATTCTCCTCCGAACGGGTATGATAATCAAAAAATCAAACTACCCCCAGGAGGTCTCCATGCAGGAATTCACCATTGGAAAAAATGACGCGGGACAGCGGCTGGATCGCTTCGTATCCAAAAACCTGCCCCTGCTCCCCCCTGCCCTGCTGCAAAAATACATCCGCATCAAGCGCATCAAGGTCAACGGCAAGGGTTCCAAGCGGGACGCCCGGCTGAATGTGGGGGACGTTCTGCAATTATACATCAACGACGAGTTCTTTGACAAGCCCAACGAGGAAAATCTCTTCCTGACGGTGT
>JAEDEN010000013.1 GCA_016293265.1 Oscillospiraceae bacterium
CTATTGTATTAAAACCCGCGATTTCACGCGGTTTAACACCATATATTGTGTTTTTTGTTTGGACAACATCCTCTCAGAAGAAGGGGTAATCCATGGTTTGGTGCCGTCGATCTACTGTCGTGTAAACTGACATTTCTCAAGACGAATAGAACTCACGACAGAATTACTGTTTTTCAGCAGACTCGTGCTCGCCCTTTTTCTTAGGAGGGGCGCGCTCTATCCAGCTGAGCTACTGACGCAGATATGAAATTTTGGAAAAAAGGGTGCCAACGGCGAGTGTAGAGCATCCGCTTAGGAGGCGGATGCTCTATCCTGCTGAGCTACGGAGACACATATGAAATTCTGAGTGGGGTTCTCCCCCAAAGGTGTCCGCTCCCCGTCCTCCCAAAGGGCGGACGCACCATCCTGCTGGGCTATTGGGGGCGGAGAGCCGGGGAAATACCGATTTCTTATTTTACCCTCTTTGCCCCCGGATGTCAATCCTGCCTGGAGCACATCCCCTGAACTTTTGCCCTTTGCCCGGATGCGGGGACGGTTCTCCCGGCAGCTCAGGAAAAAGCCGCCCCCGAAGGAGCGGCTTCCCGTTTTACTCAATGACGCGAACCCGGATGACGCCGGGGAGGTCGATGACGTCCTGGATCACCTTCTGATCCACCTTTGCGCCAAGGTCCACCATGGTATAGGCGTAATCACCCCGGGACTTGTTGGTCATGTTCTCCACGTTTACGTTGTCCTTGCTCAAAAGCGTGGTGATGTTGGCCAGCATGGCGGGGATGTTGCGGTTGACGATGCACATCCGCATGACGCCGCTTCTGTCCATCTGGACGTTGGGGAAGTTCACAGAGTTGCGGATGTTGCCGTTTTCCAGATAGTCCTTCAGCTCATCCACAGCCATGGCGGCGCAGTTCTGCTCGCTCTCCGGCGTGGAGGCGCCCAGGTGGGGCATGGCGATGACGTGATGCGCCCGCACCAGCTTGTTATTGGGGAAATCGGTGACATAGGCGGCCACCTTACCGGTATCCAGTGCGGAGAGCATAGCCTCGTCGTCCACGATCTCCCCGCGGGCCAGGTTGATGAACCGCACACCCCGCTTCATGGCGCCGATGGCCTCGGCGTTAATCATATGGGCGGTCTTGTCGGTGTAGTGGATGTGAATGGTGATATAATCCGCCCGCTTGTAAAGCTCATTGATATCCTTGACCACATGGAGGTGGCGGTCCAGCCGCAGCGCCGCGTCCACAGAGAGGTAGGGGTCATAGCCGTAGACGTCCATGCCAAGGGCGATGGCGGTGTTGACCATCAGGGAACCGATGGCGCCCAGGCCGATGACGCCCAGGGTCTTTTTATAAAGCTCCGGGCCTACAAAGGCGGACTTGCCCTTTTCCACCACGGTGGTGACATCCACGCCGCTCTCCACCTGCTCCCGGACCCAGCGGATGCCGCCGGTCACATCGCGGGAAGCCATCAGCAGCGCGCACAGCACCAGCTCCTTGACGGCATTGGCGTTGGCGCCGGGGGTGTTGAACACGGCGATGCCGGCCTCGGAGCAGCGGTCGATGGGGATGTTGTTCACACCTACACCGGCCCGGGAAATGGCCTTCAAACTTGCGGGGAATTCGTAGTCCAACAGCTTTGCGGAGCGGACGAGAATGCCGTCCTCCTGCTCCACGGCGTCGCCCACATTGTAAACGGCGGGGTCGAAGCGGTTCAGGCCGATGGGCGAAATCTTGTTGAACGTTTTGATCTGATACATGGAAAAATGCCTCCTGGGTGGCTCCAACGAGCCACGATACTTGCAGCGGAACGTGCGGCGCTGGCGCCGCTTCCGCCACAGCCCAGTCATTATACCCCTTTGCCCGCACGGGGTCAATGGTCCATGTGCCAAAATCCGGTAAAAAAGGCCAAAATACCGCCCCCCGGAGCCCTTCCGGCGGGAATAACGGCGGAAAACGGCGTTTTGCAGCAGAAACATTCCCGAAAACCGCGAAAAAATGTGGAATTCTATCTTGAAATGCGGACAAAATGGGACTATAATGACAAGCTGTGAAAATTTTCAGATTGCTTTTCCAGAAACGAAAGGGGCCTTTACTTTGCAGAACGAACACTTGAGAAACGTCGCCATCATCGCCCACGTCGACCATGGCAAGACCACCCTGGTGGACCAGATGCTCAAGCAAGGCGGCGTATACCGCAAGAACCAGGAAGTGGTGGAGCGCGTCATGGACTCCGGCGACCTGGAGCGGGAGCGCGGCATCACCATCCTGGCCAAGAATACTGCCATCCAATATAAGGACACCAAGATCAACGTGGTGGACACCCCGGGCCACGCGGACTTCGGCGGCGAGGTGGAACGTATTTTGAAGATGGTCAACGGCGTCATCCTTCTGGTGGACGCCGCCGAAGGCCCCATGCCCCAGACCCGCTTCGTCCTCTCCAAGGCCTTGGAGCTGGGCCACCGGGTCATCGTGGTGGTCAACAAGATCGACCGTCCCGACCAGCGCATCCACGAGGTTGTGGACGAGGTGCTGGAGCTTTTGATGGACCTGGACGCCACCCCCGAGCAGCTGGATTCCCCCATGCTCTTTTGCTCCGGCCGCGACGGCACTGCCTCCTACTCCCCCGACACCGTCGGCACCGACCTCGTTCCTCTTTTCGAGACCATTCTGGAGTATATCCCCGCCCCCGAGGCCAACGTGGAGGAGCCCTTCCAGATGCTGGTGTCCTCCATTGACTATAATGAATTTGTGGGCCGTATCGCCATCGGCCGCATTGAGCGGGGCACGCTGAAGCAGAACCAGGAGATCGCCGTGTGCAACTACCACGATCCCGACGTCATCGCCCGGAAGGCCAAGGCCACCGCCATCTATGAGTTCGACGGCCTGGGCAGGTCTCCCGTTCAGGAGGCCACCGCCGGCAACATCATCGCCATGAGCGGCATTCCCGACATCACCATCGGCGACACCATCTGCGACCCCGCCTGCGTGGAGGCCCTGCCCTTCGTGAAGATCTCCGCCCCCACCCTGGAGATGACCTTCTCCGTCAATGATTCCCCCTACGCCGGACGGGAGGGCAAGTTCGTCACCTCCCGCCAGCTCCGTGACCGCCTCTTCCGGGAGACCCTGAAGGACGTGTCCCTCCGCGTCACCGAAACGGACCGGGATACCGCCTTCAACGTGGCGGGCCGCGGCGAGATGTCCCTCTCCATCCTGATCGAGACCATGCGCCGGGAGGGCTATGAGTTCCAAGTCTCCCCCGCCCGCGTGCTCTACAAGGAGATCGACGGCGTGAAGTGCGAGCCCATTGAGCGCCTGGTGGTGGACGTGCCCGCCGACTGTGTGGGCGCCGTCATTGAAAAGCTGGGCCAGCGCAAGGCTGATATGCTGGAAATGACCCCCGTGGGCGAGCGGATGAAGATCGAATTCCTGATTCCCGCCCGTGGCCTTTTCGGCTACCGCAGCGACTTCCTCACCGACACCAAGGGCGAGGGCATCATGGCCTCCGTCTTTGATTCCTACGCTCCCTACAAGGGCGACATCTCCCGCCGGGGCAACGGCTCCATGATCTCCTTCGAGACCGGCGAGTCCATCACCTACGGCCTCTTCAACGCCCAGGAGCGGGGTGTCCTCTTCATCGGCCCCGGCGTGCCCGTCTACGGCGGCATGGTCATCGGCGTGTGCCCCCGCAGTGAGGATATGAGTGTTAACGTCTGCAAGAAAAAGCAGCTCACCAACACCCGCGCCTCCGGCTCCGACGAGGCGCTGCGCCTGGTGCCCCCCCGGCAGATGAGCCTGGAGCAGTGCCTGGAGTTCCTGGCAGACGACGAGCTGCTGGAGGTCACTCCCAAGAGCCTGCGGATGCGCAAGTCCATTCTGGACCACGACCAGCGCATGAAGGCCCTGCACAGCAAGAAGTAAATCGGGTTTTGACCCCCGGGAAGCCTCCCGGGGGTCTTTTTTTCCCTTTTTGCTCTCCGGTCTTGACAGCGTAGTCTATTGATAGTAGACTATATGCAAGAGGTCGATAGGCAATAGACTAAAGGAGGTCTTTTTATGAACGACTACAGGCTGGGCCCGGTGGAGGCCCGCTTTGCCGAGCTGATCTGGGCCAACGAGCCCCTCTCCTCCGGGGAGCTGGTGAAAAAATGCGAGGCGGAGCTCTCCTGGAAAAAATCCACCACCTACACGGTCCTGAAAAAGCTCTGCCAGCGGGGGCTGTTCCAAAACCAAAACGGCGTGGTGACCAGCCTTGTTTCCCGGGAGGAATTTGCCGCCGCCCAGAGCGAGCAGTTCCTGGCGGAGGCATTTCACGGCTCCCTCCCGGCCTTTCTGGCCGCCTTTACCACCCGGAAAGCCCTCTCCCAGGAGGAGATCGCCCAGCTACAGCGGCTGATCGACGAGAGCAGGAGGTGACGGCCATGTGGATGTACACCCTGCTTCCCCACATATGGAACATGAGCCTGACGGGGAGTTTCGTCATTTTGTGTGTGCTGCTGGCACGGCTGGCCCTGAAAAAAGCCCCCAAGGCCTACTCCTACGCCCTGTGGGCGGTGGTGCTGTTCCGGCTCCTCTGCCCGGTATCCTTTTCCGCCCCATTCTCCCTCTTGGGTGCCCTGGACGCCCCGGCGGCAGAGCAGCATATGGTGGAATATATCCCGCCGGACATCGTCCACACCCCCTATCCCGCCATTGACACCCCGTCGGCGGCGGTGGACGGCACCGTCAACGAAACCCTGCCCCAGGGCCCGGAGCAGACGGCGGCGGACCCCCTGGAAGCCCCCATGGCCATTGGGACCACGGTATGGCTCTTCGGTGGAGGCGCTTTGGCGGCGTACAGCCTCATATCCCTGCTCCTGCTGCGCCGCCGCCTGGTGGGTGCCCTGCCTGTGGGGCAGAACGTCTATCTGGCCGACCACATCGGCACCCCCTTTGTCATGGGGGTAGTGAGGCCGAAGATCTACCTGCCCTCCACCCTTTCCGAAACAGAGCGGGATTACATCCTCCTCCACGAGCGCTGCCACATCCGCCGCCTGGACCATGTGGTGAAGCTCCTGGCCTTCGCGGCCCTGTGCGTCCACTGGTTCAACCCCCTGGTGTGGGCCGCCTTCATCCTCTCCGGCAAGGACATGGAGATGAGCTGCGATGAAGCGGTGCTGAAGCAGATGGGCCCGGACATCCGGGCGGACTACTCCGCCTCCCTTCTGAGCCTGTCCACGGGCCGCCGCATCATCGCAGGCGCCCCGCTGGCCTTCGGGGAGGGAAACACCAAAAGCCGCATCCGGAACGCCCTGGGCTGGAAAGACCCGGCCCTTTGGGTGAAGGTGGCGGCGGGCGCCGCCTGCGGCGCCGTGCTGGCCCTGTGCGCCGCCAATCCCGGGGAGGCAGCTCCCCAGGTGCCCTTTGGCCACACCTATCAGGTGGTGGAAATCCTTTATGACGCCCCCCGCCAAAGCGAGCCCTATGAAACATGGATGACCTCCCTCTACTCCCTTTCCAGCGACCATGGGCTTGCCATCCGCGAGGGGGAAACCTGGCTGATGGCGGGCAGCTTCACCCAGGAGAAGAGCCTTTGGGTGGGAGAAAACTTTGAGTCCCTGTTCTATGACGCCTCTGCCGGCGGATGGCAAAGCGGCGCTTCTCCTGACCGGATCCGCCGCGAAAATGAAGCCGTGTGGAAGCTGACAGTATCCGGCGCCCCCGCTGCCAGACTCTACTATCTGATGCTGCAAAAGGACGGTTCCCTGCTGCTGGCTCAGGGCCGTACCGCCGGAACCGCCCCTGATGACAAGGATTATATCCATTGGGTCTTCCGGCTGGAGCGGACGGACCATGTGACTGCCACGGTCCGCAGCGGTGGTTCCATCTCCAATTTGGAAATGGCCTGGTATCCCGACGGCAATTTTGACTTCGACTATGAGTCCCTCCCCACCGCCGCGGTTTACGGCAGCGGCCAGATCCTTTTCACCGTGGACGACGATACCGCCATGCTGACGGTAAGCGAGGACTACTACGCCCAGCATGACAGCGGAGACGATGTCTTCACCCTGGTGGAAAAGGAGACCTACCGCCTGGAACGGACGGAGAGCGGCGAATTCCCCCTTCCGGTGGAGCGGCGGAACAACTTCAACGAATCCGCCGTCTACTATGTTCTCCACAACGGCGGCAAGTACGTCTTCCGGATCGAGTATCCCCTGCGGGCAGATACCAGCGGCGTCACCGCGGAGCAGGTGGAAGCCGTCTTCCGCTCCACTGCCCCCGGGGAGGCCCGCATCCTGGACAGCGTGGTGGTCTCCGACGGCGCTTATGACGTACTGGGCGTGGTGCTCTACCAGGTGGACCCCGGTGTGCTCCATCTTGCCTATGTGAAGCGGGAGGGGTGGTATCATGCCGTGGGCGTGGGGGACTCCGACACCCCCGTGACCCCTGTGGAGGACAGCCAGCTCACCGATCTGGGCAACGGCACCGTGTCTTTCCTGGCGGAGAGCACTGCCGCGGGACAGGTGCTGACCTTCACCGTGGGATACTCCCTTCAGGGCGGCAGCTCCCACTTCTCCCTCTCCACCAGCGGCGGGCCGGAGGACAGCATTCCCCAGGGCGTTTACGTCACCGGGAAATGCCTCTATCTCACGCCCCTGAGCTCCACCATCTATCCCAATGGCGGTGACGGCAACCACTATTATATCGGCAGCGGCAGATTCTCCATCCTGCCCACCGGCTACAGCAGCAATTCGCCCTCTTACGATGTGGACTGGGCCTGGGACGACGATCCCTTTGCCCTGGGGGCTGCGGAATCCCCGGCGCTTTTGCAGGGGGAAGGCGTCCGCTGGCAGAGCATCACCTCGAACCTGGCCCTGGCCCGGAACGACACCCAACTGCTGCTGGTGAACCTGCACACCTCCCGGAATTCCGGCCCCACCGTCTGGAGCATCTTCACCCTGGTGCCGGACCCGGACTATGTGGCTCCCGACCCTCTGGAGCTGGCCATTTCCCAGGCCGTGGAGAAGGAATTCCTTCCTTTCCCCCAGCTGGACGCCTTCTGGTGTGAAAACCACATTCTTCTGGACACAGAGCGCATCAGCGCCACCCCGCCCAGAAACGGCGGTGAGCCCTTCCAGCAGGTAACGGTGTACCTCATGGCCTTGTGCGAAGGATTTCATGTGGAGGACGGCGCGCTGAAGGTCATTCAGGAAGAGGGCGCTCCCATGAAGCTGACCTTCCGGGAGAAAAACAGCGCCTATACCCTTGTGGAATGCCAGCGGCCCCGGGAGGGCACCTACTATGAAAGCGACATCAGGAGCATCTTCCCGGAGGCGCTGCAGGACGCCGCGCTGAACATAGACCAGTCCGTTACCGCCCTGCGCCAGGCCTGCTACGCCCAGGGAGTTGCGTATTTCGGTCTGGACGCGGAGGCCATCATCACCAAGCTTTTTGACGGGATCGAGTCCTCTCCCGCCGCCTCTTCCGCCCCCGGCGACTACCTGGACGCCCACACCTCCGAATACAATGAGCTATTGTACTATGGTGATTATACGCTTCGTTATCTCTTTGACCACTTTTTGGAGGGTGGACAGACCGGATTACGGGGCCATTTGATGCGCCTTGTGCTGGACGGCCTGGCCCCGGAATCGGCACTGAGGCTGTACGCCCCCACGGGGCAGGCCTACTTCGACGCCTGGCTGGAATCGGCCATGGACATGGAACAGCAGCTTGGCAGGGAGCGGCTGGAGCGGGACTATCCCGCAGCCTGGCTGGCCATCGCCATGACGGACCAACGGGCCCAATAAGAAAACGGGATGGGCGGTTCGCCCATCCCGTTTTTGCTGCAAAAAATCCTTACAGCCCCCGGCAGATGTGGTAGAATAAAAAAATCGCAGCAGGCTGCAATAAAACGCCCCCTCCGTGCATTAACCGTATGACAGGGTGATTACATGATAAATTTGAAACAGGACACCGGCGGCCCCGCCCTCGAACCGCTGATCCTGCAAATGACAGAGGGCAGTACCCAGGCGCTGGCGGACCTCTACCGGGAAACGAAAACGGCGGTTTACGCCCTTGCCTTTTCCATCCTGCGGAACCGGCACAGCGCCGAGGACATCATGCAGGAGACCTATATCAAGGCCTACCAGAGTGCCGGGAGCTATGTCCCCATGGGCAAGCCCATGGCCTGGCTGCTGACCATCGCAAAGCACCTGTCCCTCATGAAGCTGCGGGCTGAAAGCGGCCGCTTTGAGGCGCTGGATGACGCCCTGCCCGACGCAGGCTTCGAGCCGTGCACACTCGACCGCCTGACGCTGGAGATGGCCATGTCCGCCCTGAGCCCGGAGGAGCGGCAGATTGTTTCCCTCCACACCATCGCCGGACTGAAGCACCGGGAGACGGCGGAGCTGATGGGTCTCCCTCTGGCCACGGTACTGTCCAAATACCACCGCGCCCTGTCCAAGCTGAAAAAACGATTGAAAGAGGAAGGACTATGAACGATTACCATCTGGAACGCCGCCTGCGGGCGGCCGCCGAAGAGGCAACCCCTGAGGTTTTTGACAGCGTCCTTCACGCACTTGGGAAGGAGCAGCCTATGGAAACAACAAACCTTCATCTGACGGAACGGAAGACCGGCAAGCGCTTCCTGCGGCAGATCAGCTCCCTGGCCGCCGCCGCGGCGCTGGTGGTAGGCGCTCACGCCGCCTACGTCAACTATCACGTGGATGCCGTGGTGGGCATTGATGTGAATCCCAGCCTGGAGCTGAAAATCAATCGCAGCGAAAAGGTGCTCTCCGCCACCCCCCTCAACGAGGATGCCAAGGCAGTGATGGAGGGCATGGACCTGAAAAACGTGGATCTGGATGTGGCGGTGAATGCCATTATCGGCTCCATGCTGAAAAACGGATACCTGGGCGACGATGACGACAACGCCATCAACGTGTGCGTGGAAAACAGCAGCGCCGCCCGGGGTGAGGCCCTGAGCCAGAAGCTTACCGACGAGATCAACAGCCTTTTACAGGACTGCGCCGTTTCCGGCAAGGTGATGACCCAGACCCAGGCAGAGGACAGCGCCCTGGAAAAGCTGGCCACGAAGCACAATGTCTCCGTAGGCAAGGCGGCTCTGGCCCAGTTGGCAGTCTCTGAAAACAGCGGAATTCTGGAATTTGAAGACGCCGTCCGGATGTCCGTCAAGGAGCTGTGGGCCCTGGTGTATCCCGACAGCGTGGAATTCATCTCCCTGGAGAAGGCCAAGGCTGCCGCCTTGAAGGAAGCCAATGTGGAAGAGGCTGTTTTCACCGGGGACCGGCTCTATCAAAAGGGCACTGTCTACCGCTACAGTCTGGACTTCAGGACGGAAACCCACAAGTATCACTGCGAGATCGACGCCCTGACCGGCAAGATCCTGGAGCTGACCGCCAAGGAGCTCCAGTCCGCCTCCCTTCCCACCGGCCTCATCACCGACAGCAAGGCCCAGGCCATCGCCTACGCAGACGCGGGCGTAAAGGCAGGAGAGGTGAAGCTGGAAAGCTGCAAGATGGATAAGGAGGACGGCGCCTGGGTCTACGAGCTGGAATTCAGGGTGGGTGCCAATGAATATGATTATGAGATCGACGCGGTAAGCGGCGATATCCTCAAGCGGGACATGGACCTGGAGGATGAGGGCCACACCGACGATGACGATCAGGACGACATCGACGACGATGAGGACAGCAAGGAGGAGGCCCCTGCCAAGCTTATCAAGGAGGAAAAGGCCCTCCAGATCGCCTGCAAGGACGCCGGTGTGAAAAGCAGCCACATCTCCCTCATCAAGTGCCACTTGGACGAAGAGGACGGTACCTGGGTCTATGAACTGGAATTCATGGCGGGTGCCGATGAATACGATTATGAGGTCGATGCGGTAAACGGCGATATCCTCAAGCGGGACATGGACCTGGAGGATGAGGGCCACACCGACGATGACGATCAGGACGACATCGACGACGATGACATCGACGATGAGGATGACTGACCCCTACCTCCCAAAAAGCTGCACGGAAGTTCCGTGCAGCTTTTTTCTATGCAAAGGCATAAAGCTTTATTCCCGGAGTCCCATGATCTCCCACCTGTGGCCCCGGAAGCGGATCAGAAACAGCACCGCCCGCAGCAGCCAGTCAAACAGCATGGCCATCCAGATGCCAAGAACGCCAAAGCCCCAATACCGGCCCAGCAGGATGCCGAAGCCCACCCGCAGCGTCCACATGGAAATGGTGGAGGCCACCATGGTAAAGCGGGTGTCTCCCGCCGCCCGCAGCGCCTGGGGAAGGGAGAAGGCGGGGGGCCAGAGGAACATACCCACCAAGCCGTGCATCCACACGATCTTCCGGGCGTAGTCCTCCGCCTCCGGCGAGACATTGTAGAGCTTCAGTACAAGGGGCAGTGCCGCAAAGGTCAGAAGAATGACGGCGGCCATGTACAAATAGGCGCTTTTCAACAGCCTTTTTGTGTAGAAGCGGGCCTTTTCATAGCTGCCCGCGCCGATGCACCGGGACACCACCGTCACCATGGCAAGGCCCATGGCCATTCCGGGAACGCACTGGAAGCCGCAGACGGTATTGCCGATGGCGTTGGCGGCAACGGAGGCCGTGCCCAGCATGGAAACGGTGGATAAGAGCAAAATCTTGCCCAACTGGAACATACTGCTCTCCAGGCCGTTGGGCACGCCGAAGCGCAGAATATGGCGGAAGATGCGGCCGTCATGGTGCAGGGAAAGACGTTCCAGCCGCAAAGTAAGGCCGGGGCGGTACAAAAGCACCATCACAGCGGCCGCCGCCACTACCCGGGAGGCCAGGGTTGGGATGGCCACTCCCTCCACGCCGAACCGCAGGCCGAAGATCAAAATCGCGTTGCCCATCACATTCACGCCGTTCATGAGGAGGGACACCCACATGGAGACCCTGGAATTGCCCATCACCCGGAACAGAGCCGCACCGGCGCTGTAAATGGCCAGGAAGGGGGTGGAGGCCTCCACGATCAGGTAATACAGGTTGGCGTAGGCAGCCACGTCCGCCTCCACCTGGCCGAAGACCACGTTCAGGACAAAGCTCCGGCCCAGGTAGAAAAGGGCCGTGATCAAAAGGGAGACCTCCGCCATAAACAGCAAAAGCTGGGTGCCGGCGTGGCCCGCCCTGTTCGTCTCCCGGCGGCCCAGGTATTGCCCCACCACGACGGCGCCGCCGGTGGCCAGGGCGGAAAAGGCATTCACCAGCAGCACGTTCACCGTGTCCACCAGCGAGACGGCAGACATGGCGGCCTCCCCCACCTGGGCCACCATGATGGAGTCCGCCAGGCCCACGGTGATGGCAAGGAGCTGCTCGATGACCAGAGGGATGATAAGATTCCGCAGGTCCCTTTTGGTAAAATCAATGCTCACGGTCTTTTCTTGCGTAAATAACCCTTCTTTCCTGTCTCATTGGAATTCCCTGGGGCTCATGTTGAAGGTAGCCTGAAAGGCCCGCAGGAAGGTGGAATACTCGCTGAAGCCCACCTGCTCCGCCGCCTTCATCACCGGCACGCCGGATCGGATCAGTTCCCCCGCCCGCAGCGTCCGCTTCTGGCGGATGTACTGGTGGAGGGTATAGCCGGTGACGTCCTTGAACCGGTGCATCAGGTAATACCGGCTGAGAAAGAACTTCCTGGCCAGGGTATCCACCGTCAGGTCCTCCTGGAGGTTGGAGGCGATATAGCGCAGGATCTCCTCGATCTTGTGGTCCACCCGGTAGCTCTCCGGCGCCTCCTGAGCCGTGGAGGAAGCCAGCACATCCCGGTTCACTCCGATCAAAAGCTGCTGGCAGAGGAGGTCCGCAAGGCGGCCGGCGGCAAACTCCCGGCTGCGCAGAGCATCCTCCAGGGCCTGGATGGTGTTCATATAGACGATCCGCCGCTCCGGCGAGATGCGCAGCAAGTGGAAGCCCCGGGCACGGACGGTGTCAAAGCAGCTGTCCAACTCCTCGCCGGGGCCGCTGCGCCCGGCCAGGTACTCCCGTCCCAGCCAGATCACCACCCGCTCGTAAGGCTCAGAGGGGTCGATGATGGGCCGGTGGATCATGTCCCGTCCCACCAGGAGGATGTCCCAGGGCTGGAGGAAGTAGGTGACGCCCTCGATTACATACCGCACCTTGCCCCCCAGGATCAGCACCAGCTTGTCAAAGTCATGGTAGTGGTAATCCACCTTCTGGGCCTGGCTGTCCTTGAGGTGGAAGAGGCGGAAATCCTCGTGCAGGTAGCCCCGTTTCCCGGCCTCCATATTGTCGGTCATGTTTCCGCCCCCTTCCCATTTTTTCTTATCTTATCCCACTTTCCCCGTTTTTACAACCCGTCCCCCGCCGCAAAATCCGCCATTCCCCGCCATTCCCCGGAAAATTTTTATGTACATTTGAGGCTTGCAGGCGTATACTAAATTATTAAGAGTCAAAAAAAATTCACTATGGAGGGCCTGTCATGAGCCGTGCCGACGAAATTTTCATTCAAAACTGCCGGGATATTCTTGAAAACGGCGTGTGGGACACCGAGTTGGAAGTCCGCCCCAGGTGGGAGGACGGCGCCCCCGCCCACACCATTAAGAAATTCGGCATTGTGAACCGTTATGACCTGCAAAAGGAATTTCCCATCCTGACCCTGCGCCGCACCTACTGGAAAACGGCGGTGGATGAGCTGCTTTGGATCTGGCAGAAAAAGTCCAACAACATCCATGACCTGAATGCCCACATCTGGGACCAGTGGGCGGATGAGACCGGCTCCATCGGAAAGGCCTACGGCTACCAGTTGGGGGTGAAGCACCACTATCCCGAAGGGGACATGGACCAGGTGGACCGGGTGCTCTACGACCTGACCCACAATCCCGCCTCCCGGCGCATCATGACCAATCTCTATAACTTCCAGGACCTCCACGAGATGCACCTCTATCCCTGCGCCTATTCCATGACGTTCAACGTCTCCGGCAGGGTCCTCAACGCCATTTTGAACCAGCGCAGCCAGGATATGCTTGCCGCCAACAACTGGAATGTGGTGCAGTACGCGGTGCTGGTGCATATGTTCGCCCAGGTGGCGGGCCTGATCCCCGGCGAGCTGGTCCACGTCATCGCCGACGCCCACATCTATGACCGGCACGTACCCATCATTGAATCCCTCATCGCCGGGACGCCGGCAGAGGCCCCCCGCTTCTCCATGGACCCCTCCGTAAAGGACTTCTACGCCTTCACACGGGACAGTTTCTCCCTGGAGGGCTATACCCCCGCTCCCTTCTCCGAAAAAATTCCTATTGCCATCTGAGGTGACTCACTATGAATGCAATCGTTGTTGTGGACGCCAACTGGGCCATCGGCTATGAGGGTGCCCTCCTGTATTCCCTGCCCACGGATATGCGCCGTTTCCGCTCCCTGACGCTGGACGGCACGGTGATCCTGGGCCGCCGGACGCTGGACTCCTTCCCCGGCGGCAAGCCCCTGCCCCGGCGGCGGAACATCGTCATTACCCATAACGCGGACCTGGCCGCCCAGGGTGCGGAGATCGCCCCCACCCCGGAGGCAGCCCTGGCTCTGGCCGGCGGTGCGGAGGCGGAAAACCTGTGGGTCATCGGCGGAGGCAGCGTGTACGCCACCCTCCTGTCCCGGTGCAAGCGGGTATATCTGACGAAAACGGACTCCGCCGCCCCCCAGGCCGACACCTTCTTCCCCAACCTGGATAAACTCCCCGACTGGGTGGTGGAGCACACCAGCCAGCCGGTCACGGAAAACGGCGTGACCTACCGCTTTATCGACTATGTGAATACCAGCCTTTAAGAGGGCAAATCAACAAATGAGGTGACTTGAATGGAAGGCCATATCTACCAGACCTATGTGGAGATCCTGCGGCGGGAGCTGGTGTGCGCACAGGGGTGCACGGAACCCATCGCCATCGCCTATTGTGCCGCTGTTGCCCGGGCCACCCTGGGGGCCATCCCTGACCGCATGGAGATCGAGGCCAGCGGCAACATCATCAAAAACGTGAAGAGTGTGGTAGTCCCCGGCACCGGCGGCGGCCGCGGCATCGCGGTGGCCGCTGCCATCGGCGTGCTGGGCGGCGATGAGAATGCCCAGTTGGAGGTCATCAAAAACGTCCCCCAGGAGGCGAAGGACGCCCTGGCCTCCTATCTGGAAAAGACTCCCATTACCGTGATTCCCGCCGATTCAGACTGCATCCTCGATATCGTGGTCACCGTCCACAAGGGGAACTCCTACGCCCGCGTCCGGGTGGTAAACGAGCACACCAACGTGGTGCTGGTGGAGCGGAACCGTTCCATCCTGGCGGAAAAGGAGGTGGAGGCGGAGGCCACTCCAGAAGACGCACCGGACTACGAGCTTCTCAGCGTGGAAGGCATCTACGAGTTTGCCACCACCTGCGACCTTGCCGACGTCCACGACATCCTGGAGCGCCAGATCCGCCTGAATACCGCCATCGCCGACGAGGGGATGCGGGGCGACTGGGGAGCCAATATCGGTAAGACCCTGGTCACCTCCGTGGGCAGCGATGTGCGCACCCGGGCCAAAGCCCGTGCCGCCGCCGGCTCCGACGCTCGAATGAGCGGCTGTGAGCTTCCGGTGGTCATCAATTCCGGCAGCGGCAACCAGGGCATGACCGCCTCCCTGCCGGTCATCGAGTATGCAAAGGAGCTGCAGGTAAGCGAGGAAAAGCTCTACCGGGCCCTCCTCATCTCCAACCTCCTCACCATCCACGAAAAAACCAGCATCGGCCGCCTTTCCGCCTACTGCGGCGCTGTCAGCGCCGGCGCGGCGGCCGGCGCGGGCATCGCCTACCTCCACGGCGGCGACTGCTCCGACATCTCCCACACCATCGTCAACGCCCTGGCCATCACCAGCGGCATCGTGTGCGACGGCGCCAAGTCCTCCTGCGCAGCCAAGATCTCCATGGCGGTGGAGGCGGGCATCTTCGGCTATGAGATGTACCAGAACGGACAGCAGTTCTACGGCGGCGACGGTCTGGTCCGCCGGGGCGTGGAAAACTCCATCCGCAGCTTTGGCCGCCTGGGCCGCCAGGGAATGCGGGAGACGGACCAGGAGATCATCCGTATGATGACGGAAGAGTAACATGGAACACACGGAAGGAGTCCCTGAGCTGCGGCTCAGGGACTCCTTTTATCCTATTTGTGCTCCGTGCCTTTCAGGCCCCGCAGCTTCTTCACGGCCTCCTCCGTCTCCTGCTGGAAATCCTCCGCCAGCACCTTCAGGTTGCTGCGAAACAGCACCTTCACGGCGTAGAGCAGCGCCTCCCGGGTATCCTTCTCCATGTCCGCCATGGCCTTCACCATGGCCCCGGCGGCCTTGAACCGCTCTTCCTTCAGATCCGTCAGCGTCCGGGCTCCGGAGGCGGTGAGGACAGCAAACAGGCCCTCCACGAATTTTTCCCGCTGGTCCAGGGGCATATTGCGCACCCACTCCTTCAGTGCCAGGTCATGGAGCCGCCCCTGCCGGGTGACGGACTCCAGGCGCACGAAATGGTCTCCCAGCACTACCCAGGAGAACCCATCGTGCTGCATCAGGCCCTTTTGGTCGCTGTCCACCACGATATAATCCTCCTCGTGCTCCAAAAGCATTCCCACAAGGGAGGCCTTGGGCACGATGGTGGTGATGCGCCCGGCTACCCGCTGGTGGGCAGGCAGGGAGAGGATGTCGTCATGGAAGCCGGGGCCGTCGTTGGACCAGACCTCCCGGATGCGGCGCTGGACGGCGGCGGAGCAGAACACGGCGGCCCACACCGCCAGGTTGCCCCCCTTGGAATGTCCCCCCAGGCGAAGCTTCTTCCGAGGGTACTGCCTGGCCGCCTTCTCCGCATACTCCAGCGCCATCCGCTGAGCGGGAATCTCCGGCACGCAGGCCAGGCGGAAATCCTCCTTCCACCCGGCAAGGGTATCATCGGTGCCCCGGTAGGAAAGGTACAGCGCGCCGTCCCCGGTCTCCACGGCCAGGGCGGCGAACTGCTCCCCCTTCTCCGTGTCCAGCCAGTCCACAAAGCAATTCAGCCGCATCTCCCGGAACCGGGGGCACTCCGCCATCTTCCGCAGCATCTCCGGGATGGCGTCCGGCACCAGTACGCCCATGTCGATCTTCTCCCCTTCCGGGAAGCGGGCGAAAAAGGCCTCCGCCGCCTGGTGGAGGGGAACTCCCTCCCCCATGCCGGGGGCGGGAACGATCCCCTTGAAATCCACAAAGGAAAGCTCCGCCAAAATGAGATTGTCCACCTCGTTAAAGGGCGACTGGGCCAGGGTCAGGTCTCCCCTCCAGTCCAGATAGTCGCAAAGATTCGCCATAGTGGGCCTCCCTTCCTCTTTCCAGATTATTATATGTTGCCCTCCGCCGTGATACAAGTTCTGCTTTATGAATTTTTCGCATAGAGTGTTGCATCACGATTACGAGGTGAAAGGCACGATGGCAAGAAACGAACTCTTTCTGGAAGGCACGGCTCTCACCGCGCCGGAATGGTCCCACGACCACCAGGGCACCCATTTTTACCGCTTTTACCTGCGCATCCCCCGGCTTTCCGGTGAGGCGGACACGCTGCCGGTGCTGCTGCCGGAGCAGCTCCTGCCCCGGGTGGCGGTGGGCGAGGCGCTGCGCATCCGTGGGCAGCTCCGCTCCTTCAATAACCGCACCGGCGTGGGCAACAAACTGGTGCTGACGGTCTATCCCCTGGAGATCGGCCCGGGGACCGGGGAGGTGTGCAACCGCATCATCCTCTCCGGAAGCATCTGCAAGACGCCGGTCTTTCGCCGCACGCCCCTGGGCCGCAGCATCTGTGACCTGATGCTGGCCGTTCCCCGGCGCTATGGCCGGGCGGACTACCTGCCCCTCATCGCCTGGGGCCAGCTGGCGGTATACACGGAGGAACTGGCCGTGGGGGACACGCTGACGCTGGAAGGCCGGGTGCAAAGCCGCATCTACCACAAAGCCACGGAGAAGGGCACTGAGGAACGGGTGGCCTACGAGGTCTCCATCATGCACCTGTTGGAGAACGAGGAATAAAAGAGGGCAGCCTTGCTGCCAAGGCTGCCCCAAAAACCGGATTACAAATGCTCCTTACAGGATAAGGCAGCCACTTCCAGCTTAAATACGCATACTCCATGGATCATTTCATCGGAAAACTCCCAGTCTGTGCGGCCGGTATTGTGCTCCATAATGCGCAGGAGGCCTTGCCTCTTTTCTTCCGGCTCTTCCACAATACAAACCCTTCCATTCCCGATGACGCTTTGAAAGCGGGCGGAATATCCGCAGGCCAGATCGGCCTCGTTGAGCAGATAGTTCGTATCCATTTCAAAACCCACCTCCGGGCTTTCACGGATCAGATCAATCTTTCTGCCCTCTTTTGCTCCGTGGAAATAGAAGGTATATCTCCCCTGGCTGCAAACGGCGCCGAAGTTCAAAGGGACAATATACACCTGTCCGCGGTCATGGAAGCCGATGCGGCAGCAGCTGCACCCAGAAATGACCTGTTGTATCTTGCTTTGATCGGTAATCTCCCTGTCTTTTCTTCTCATGTCTGTCCCCTCCGCAAATTTCGGTTTTTACATCCAGCCGGTATCCCTGCGCTGATGCGGGGATACCGGAGCCCCTTTCTTATTGGGCGGACAGGCCCTCCAGGAAGGCATACAGCGCCGCGGAACCGGCCTCCTCCGCCAGGAGGAATTTGCCGTTGGCGTGGAAGACGGAGCCGTCCGTTGCGATGGAGACGGCGTATGTGCCGTTGGCATGGCCCATCTCCACCGTGTAGAGGGTGCCCGTATAGTCGATGCCGATATAGGAATGCCGCTCATCCTTCAGGGCGGCAGAGGACGCCAGGGCGATGAAGGTGTCGATCTCCTCCCTGTCCCGGGTGACACTGCTGCCGCTGCCCTCGCCGGAGGCGGTGACGCGGATGTACTGGATCTCCTCCGCGGGAGGGCAGAGCCCCGCCACGTTGTCCGGCGCCTGGGGCTTCAGTACGGTGAGGCTGGCCAGGGCGATGAGGATCGCCACCACCAGCACGTAAAAGGCCATACGGGTATTGACGCTTCTTTCGTTCATCCTTCTCCTCCTTTGTTACACACCGGCGAACCGGAACAGCACGCCCACAACGGCGGAAGCCAAAATAAACACGATGGGGTGCAGCTTTTTCGTGGGTTTGACCACATTCGTCAGCACCAGCAGGATCCCGGCCAGGACGATCCCCGGATAGTTGATACCTCCGTCGGCCTGGAACCGCCCCAGAAGGGAGCCTTCCACCGTCAGGATCTGGCTGCCCAGCAGCACCTGCAGCACCACGGCCACGCAGGCGCCGCCGATCAGGCCGCTGGAGGCGGGGCGCAGGCCGTAAAATGCCATATTCACATAGCGGTTATCCCGGAAGTTTTTCAGCAGAGCCGCGATGATGAGGATGATGATAATGGAGGGCGTCACCTCACCCAGGGTGGAAACAATGGCCCCGGGGACGCCCGCCACCGTAAAGCCCACATATGTGGCCATATTGATGCCGATAGGTCCGGGAGTGGATTCGGAGACTGCCAGCATATTCAGCAGGTCCGAATAGGTATACCAGCCCGTGGAGGCGCCGATGTCCTTCAAAAAGGGCAGCGTGGCCATGCCGCCGCCGATGGCGAAAAGGCCGGTCTTGAAAAACTCATAAAAAAGGCGCAGATAGGTCACTTGCCCTTCACCTCCCAGTTTTTCAGCAGGATGCCCGCGATGGCTGCCGCCACCACGAAAACCACCGGGGAGAGGTTCAAAAAGCTGCTGCCCAGAAGCACGACCAGGAAAATGACCGCCGTGGGCTTGTCGATCACCGCTTTTTTCAGCAGCTTCACCACCGCGTTAAAGATCAGCACACACACGCACACCTGGATCCCCGCGAAGGCATTTTGCACCCAGGCCAGGTGGGCGAAGTTGGTAATCAGGCCCGCCAGCAGCGAGATGATGACCAGGCTGGGGAACACCACGCCCAGCGTTGCCACGATGCCGCCCATGTTCCCCTTCCTCCTCTGGCCGATAAAGGTGGCGGTATTCACCGCGATGACGCCGGGGGTGCACTGGCCGATGGCAAAATAGTCCATCAGCTCCTCTTCCTGTACCCAGCCCCGGTTCTCCACCAGCTCACGCTGCAAAATAGGCAGCATGGCATAGCCGCCGCCAAAGGTCATGACGCCCACCTTGGCAAAGGCCCAAAACAGTTCCCAAAGTTCTTTCATACCATTGCCTCTTCCTTAGGATTCCACATATCCGTACATTCCCCGGACGGAAACTTCACCGGAGCGGACCACCTTTTCCTCTCCTGTCTCCGTGCGCACCACAAGGCCGAAATCCGGGTCGATATCCAGGGCGGTAACCACTTCCCGCCTCCCGTCTCCCAGAAGCTGCACGGTCTTGCCCAGGTTCACGCAGCCCTGCCGGTAGGAAGCCAGATAGGAGGAAAGGTCGCCGGAGAGCAGCGTCGCATAAAGCCGCTCCAGCTCCCGCACCATGGCCGCCGCCAACTGGGGGCGGGATACCTCACGCCCAAGATATGCGGAAAGTGACGTGGCGATCTCAGCCACATCGGGGGGGAAGTCCTCCGGCTGCTGGCTCACATTGACGCCAATGCCCAACACCAGATACTGCACCCGGCCCGTCTCCCCCTCCAGGGAGAGCTCCGTCAGGATGCCGCAGAGCTTGCGGCCCCCGATGACGGGGTCGTTGGGCCATTTCAGCCCGGGACGGACGCCGCAGACTTGCTCCACTGCGTCGCACACCGCCACCCCCGCCATGGCCGTCACAGGCATCAGCCGCTCCGGCGGCAGGTTGGGGCGCAGCAGCACCGTAAGGTAAATCCCCTTGTCCCTGGGGGATTGGAAGGTGCGGCCCATACGGCCCCGGCCGGCGGTCTGGTTGTTGGAGATGACCACAGTACCGTCGGGTGAGCCGGCCAGAGCCAGCTTTTTGGCGTAGGTGTTGGTGGAGTCCACGGTATCCAGGCAGTGCAGCTCCCGGCCCAGGATACCGCCCTGGCCCAAAAAGCGGCGGACCTCCCGCTCCGTCAGGGCGTCCGGCGCAAAGGAGAGCCGGTATCCAAGCCCCGTCCGGGCCTCGATGCCGTAGCCCTCCTTCCGCAGCGTTTCCACCGCCTTCCACACGGCGGCGCGGCTGAGCCCCAGCTGCCGGCTCAGCTCCTCCCCGGAGAGATAACCCTCTTGCTCCCGCAAAAGGGCAAGCACCTTTTCACGGCTCATCATAAGCCTCCTTTGATGGGTTTATATGCTGGTGATTGTACCATCTTTCGAAAAAAAAGTAAACCGCCTTTTACAAGGCGGTTTACACAGCTTGGCGAAATAATCCTTTTGGCAGGCTCAGTAACGTCAGGACGTCAGGTCTTCAGGCCTTTTTGGCCGTAACGGTTTTAATCACAAAGAGGGCTGCCAGCATCAGCGCCACAGCCACGGGCAGGGCGATGAAGGCGTTGGGCACAAAGCCCGCGATGATATAGCTCACAAAGCTGACCGCCGCCGCAGTAATGGCGTAGGGAAGCTGGGTGGACACATGGTTCACATGGTCGCACTGGGCGCCGGCGGAGGCCATGATGGTGGTATCGGAGATGGGAGAGCAGTGGTCGCCGCACACGGCGCCGGCCATGCAGGCGGAGATGCAGACGATGGCCAGGGGGTTGTCCATGGAAAAGACGTTCTGCACGATGGGGATCAGCATACCGAAGGTGCCCCAGCTTGTACCGGTGGCAAAGGCCAGGAGGCAGCCGATGAGGAACACGATGGCCGGCAGGAACATCTGCATCCCGGCGGCGCTCTGCTGCACGAAGTCACGGACGAAATACTTGGCGCCCAGGGAGTCCGTCATGGCCTTCAGGCTCCAGGCGAAGGTCAGGATCAAAATGGCGGGGACCATGGCCTTGAAGCCCTCGGGGATGGTGGACATCATCTCCCGGAAGGTCATGGACTTACGCAGGAAGTAGTACAGGAAGGTGAAGGCCAGGGCAAAGGCGGAGCCCAGCATCAGTCCCACGGAGGCGTCGGAATTGGAGAAGGCCTCCACGAAGCCGGCACCGGAGAAGAAGCCGCCGGAATAGATCATGCCGATGACGCAGAAGGCCACCAGCACCACGATGGGCAGCACCAGGTCCAAAACGGTGCCCTTGTCCTCCGCCACGTCCTCGTCCATCTGGGCGTAGGGGTTCTTGCCGGAGAAGAGGTCGCCGTTGGTCTTGGCGTTGTCCTCGTGGATACGCATGAGGCCGAATTCGCTCTTCATCATCACCATGCCCACCATCATCACCACGGTCAAAATGGCGTAGAAATTAAAGGGAATAGCCCGGATGAACAGGTTCAGGCCCTGGCCGTCCTCGGCAAAGGCAGCAACCGCCGCCGCCCAGGAGGAGATGGGGGCGATGATGCAGATGGGGGCAGCGGTGGCGTCGATCAGGTAAGCCAGCTTGGCCCGGGAGACCTTGTACTTGTCCGTCACGGGGCGCATCACGGAGCCCACGGTGAGGCAGTTGAAATAGTCGTCAACGAAGATGAGGCAGCCCAGGAGGACCGTGGCAAGCTGGGCGCCCACCCGGTTCTTGATGTGGGTCTGAGCCCAGCGGCCAAAGGCGGCGGAACCGCCGGCCTTGTTCATCAGGCACACCATGGTGCCCAGAATCACCAGGAAGGTCAAGATGCCCACATTATAGCTGTCGGACAAAACGGAAACCACACCGTCGCTGAAGACATGGAGCACCGTGCCCTCAAAACCGAAGTTGGCGTAAAGGGCTCCGCCCACCACGATGCCCAAAAACAGGGAGCTGTACACCTCTTTGGTAATCAGGGCCAGGGCGATGGCAATCACAGGGGGCAGCAGCGCCCAGGCGGTATTGTAAAACCGGCTGGGAGATTCCACATACCCGCTTCCCTGGCAGGTGGCGCAGCGGTTCTCGCCGCCGCAGCTCTCGCAGGCCTCGTCCAGGCCGAAGCACTCCATGCAGGCGGTGGAGCTGCCGCAATCCGGGCACTCGATCATCTTGGTGCCCGCCTCCTGGGTGGGGTCATAACCGAATGCAGTGGTGGTCATGGCCATGAAGAGCACCAGCAGGGCCAGCAGCGGCAGCAGCCGCCGTTTGAGATTTCTCATAATTCTCTCCTTACAAAAAAACAGAGTCATGACAGAAGTCATGACTCCGTTTCCTCTTAGCCGGGCCACGACAGCGCTCCGTATCCTTCCGATACGACAGTCCGGGGGATGTTATCCCACGGCCCGGTCTTGCCCCCTCCAAGCAGGGCGGCAAAACCTCGGCGAATGCCCCTTTCCTCCATCCCGGCGCCGGGCCCTGTGGGATGGGGTACTTTTGACATTCGCGCCTCTATCATGCAGGAATTATTATATCGGAGCTGGAGGAAAAGTCAACCAAATGGGTGGATTTTGCCATATTTTTGATAAAAAAAGCAAAAAGCGCCGCAAAAGCGGCGCTTTTCGCAAGTTCCATCAATACTTGCCCAGATTGCCCGCGGAGTCGGAGTGCTCCGTCTGGCCGAAGGCAAAATCGTTGCCGGGGAGGATGGCGTTGAGGGCGATGCCGGCGATTGCGGCGATGGCCAGGCTGGTGAGGGTAATGGAAGCGCTCCCCACCTGGAAGGTAAGGCCGCCGGTGAAGCCCAGGCCGCACACCAGGATAACGGCGGCGATGATGAGGTTGCGGGAGTTGGTGAAGTCCACCCGGTTTTCCACCACGTTGCGCACGCCGATGGCGGAGATCATGCCGTAGAGGATGAAGCTGACGCCGCCGATGATGGCCGCGGGGATGGTATTGACGATGACGGCGAAGGCGGGGGAGAAGGAGAGGATCACCGCATACAGGGCGGCCAGGCGGATCACCCTGGGGTCATGGACCCGGCTGAGGACCAGCACGCCGGTATTTTCGCCATAGGTGGTGTTGGCAGGGCCACCGAACAGGCCCGCCAGGGCGGTGGCCACACCGTCGCCGATGAGGGTGCGGTGCAGGCCGGGGTCCTCAATGAAGTTCTCACCCACGGTGGCAGAGATGGCGGACATATCGCCGATGTGTTCCATCATGGCGGCCACGGCGATGGGGGCCATCACCAAAATGGCGGAGAGGTCGAACTTTGCCACGCTGCCGGAAAAATCGGTGAAGAAGGGCTGCAGGCCGACGGGAGCCACTCCCTCCAGCACGCTGAAGTCCACCATGCGGAACAGGATGGCCGCCAGGTAGGGAATGACCACACCCAGCAAAATGGGGATGATCTTCACCATGCCCTTGCCCCAGATGTTGGCCACCACGATGACGGCGATGGCGAAAATGGCCAGGGGCCAGCAGGTGGAGGCATTGGCCACGGCGGAGGGGGCCAGATTCAATCCGATGAGGATGATGATGGGGCCGGTGACCACGGGAGGCAGGAAATGCATTACCCGGTGGACTCCCACCGCCTTCACGATGGCGGCCATCACCACATACAAAAGGCCCGCCGCCACGATGCCGCCGGTGGCGTACTGGAGCTTTTCCGCCTGGCTCATGGAGGCGTAGATGCCGGTGTCCATGGCGCCCATGGCGGCAAAGCCTCCCAGGAAGGCGAAGGAAGAGCCCAGGAAGGCGGGCACCTTCATCTTTGTACAGACATGGAAAAACAGTGTGCCGATACCGGCGAAAAAGAGGGTGGTCTGGATGCTCAGGGGCAGGTGATACTGGTTTTGCACCAGGATGGGCACCAGCACCGTTGCGCCGAACATGGCGAACATATGCTGCAGGCCCAGGATCAGCATTTTGCCCAGGCCCAGGGTCCGTGCATCCCGGATGGGCTCCTGGCCAATGGTGGTTTTTTTCTCTTTCATGTGTTCTCCTCTCTCCTTTTTGTGTGAAGCTGCTTTTTGTTTTTGCGCAAAAAAATACCGGCATTAAAGCCGGCAAATACAAAAACAATCAGAAAAAAGGAAAGCCGTTTTGCTCAAACCGTACTGCATCCTGACTTCCCCCTCTTCCTCATTATTTGGTTTGATGATACCACATCCCGGCGGGATCTGGCAAGATTTCATTTTCATGAGCAGGGGCGGAATTTTTCCTCCGAAATTGTCGGAATCGCCGAAAAGGTGCTACCTTGCTTTGCCCAGCAGCATCTCCGCGTCGGATTCCCCCCAGACGGTGATGCCGTTTTCCTCCAGCAGCTCCGCCGTGACGCCGCGGCCCGCCGTCAGGGCGGCGGAAAAGGTACCGTCGTAGATCACCCCGTGGCCGCAGGAGGGACTGCGCTCCTTCAAAAGGGCGCAGTCACACCGGAAGAGGCGGCAAAGGGCCAGGGCCTCCTCCGCTCCCCGGCGGTATTGGGCCGTCACGTCCGCCCCCTCCTTTGTGACCACCCGTTCTCCCCGCCGCTCCGCCGGAGGCCGGGGCGTGGGAAGGCCTCCCAGCTGCTCCGGGCAGACGGGAACAAGGGTGTGCTCCTTTTCCAATGCCAACACCGCCCCGTGGGGTTTCGCCGCCCCGTCGTAGCGGCAGCGGCAGCCCAGCAGGCAGGCGGAAACCAGGATCCGCATCTCACTTCCCCCCTTGAAAGGCACGGTGCTCCCGGCTCAGCTCTCCATACAGCCGCCGGGCGCTCCAGGTGCGGTTATTGGGTGTCAGCACCGCCTTGAGGCAGCCTGCTCCCGCGCTCCGCAAAAGGGGCAGCACCTGCTCCACCTTGTCCGTCAGCCCCACCAGCACCATCATCCGCCCCCCCAGGGGGAGGCCGCTATCCGGCCCGGAGGGGGCCTTCTCCCTCTCCAGTCCCGCCAGCACCGCCATGGTCTTTCCGTAATCGGCCCGGGGGACGCTGACCACCTCAATGCCAAGGGGCGCCACCGCCCCCTGCACCGCCAGGATGGAGGGCAGGTCCTCAAAGCCGAACAAAAGCAGTTTTTCCTTCATGATGTCTCCTTTCTTCACCGGATGGGTCTGCCGTTCAGCGCGGCGGCGGCCAGATGCTCCCCCTCGTAGCGGAGCTTCAGGGAGAAAAAGGGCTCCTCCGTATCCAGCAGCCGGAGGAAGATCTTGTCTCCCTCCCACAGGGGCAGGGACAGCAGCTCATCCTTCCTGATCCAGGCCAGCTCTCCCTCCTGGCAGGGAATGGGGGTCCCCTCCCAGGCGGTGGCAGTGAACAGGTGCATATACTCCGTGGGCCACCGGTCGGAAACGAAGGTCACCAGTCCCCGGTAGCGGTAATCCGTCAGAGTCAGGCCCGTTTCCTCCGCCGTCTCCCGGAGGATGCACTCCTCGGGGCTCTCTCCCTCTTCAAACTTGCCTCCCACGCCGATCCACTTGTCATGGTTGGCGTCATTTTTCTTTTTGACCCGGTGGAGCATCAGGTACTCGTCCCCCCGCTCCAAATAGCAAAGTGTGGATTGGATCATGGGCAATCTCCTCTTTTTCGTTTATTAGGGACATTATAGCCACTTTTCCCCAAAAAGAAAAGGGGCAAACGCCCCTCTCCCGGCAAAACCGGAAGCGTCTCTCCCTTTGCCGCGTTGACCTTGGGGCGATTTGGGGTATAATGGTGTCAAGAACTTCTGAGAGGAGACGCGGCTATGAAGCTCCCTTATGCCCCCACCCCCCGCATTCCCCACGATCCCCCGGTGTACTTCTGTCCCCGGGCCAAAGGTCCCCTTTCCCTGGACGGGCGGCTGGACAAGCCCTTTTGGGCGGATGTGCCCTTCACGGCGGAATTCACGGATATCTCCGGCCCCGGCTTTCCCGCTCCCCGCTTTCCCACCAGGGCCAAGCTCTGCTGGGACGACGAATTCCTTTACATCGGCGCGGTACTCACCGGCCCCGAGATCTGGGCCACCATCCGTCAGCGGGACAGCGTCATCTACCATGACAACGACTTTGAGATCTTTCTGGATCCCTCTTCCTCCGGCCACAACTATATGGAACTGGAGCTCAACGCCTTCAACACCCAGTGGGACCTGATGCTGACCCACCCCTACCGGGACGGCGGCCGCAGCGTCACCGGCTGGGATATGAAGGGGGTGGAGAGCGCCGTGTATGTGGAGGGCCGGGTAAACGACCCCGCCGCGGACAACCGCTTCTGGTCCGTGGAAGTCAAAATCCCCTTTGCCTCAGTGATGGAGACCTACTCCAAGGAGGAGAACCCACCGGAGCTGGAGCGGTGCTACCCCTGCCGGAAGGCCCCCCGCCTGGGAGAATTCTGGCGGCTGAACTTTTCCCGGGTGCAGTGGCAGGTGGATGTGGCGGAGGGGGCTTACCGAAAGCGCACCGGCGGGGACGGTAAGCCTCTGCCGGAGGACAACTGGGTCTGGGCCCCCACGGGCCTCATCGACATCCACTGCCCGGATTACTGGGGCTTCCTCTTCTTCACGGAGCGGGGCGAGGCCATGCCCATCCCGGAGGACGAGCGGCGCAAGCTGGCGCTGCGGCGGCTCTATTACGCCCAGCACGCTTATCGCGCCGCCCACGGCCATTTCACACCGGACCTTTCCGCCCTGGGCTGCCCCCTCCCGGACTGCGGCGCCACGGTGGAGGCAGGCCGCTACGGCTTTACCCTCTGCTGCCCCAGCGCCTCGGCGGCGGGCAGCGTGGTGCTGCGCAGCGACGGATACACCTGTGTCATCGAGGATTAAAAAGAAGCGGCTGGTCCGCTTCTTTTTTTTGAGGAAATCCGCCTTGCCGCGCCGTAATATGGATGTACAATCCCGCTTTTTCATGGTAAAATAAAATATTAAATGCTGCATGAAATGCTGCGCCGGGAGGAAATGCTATGGTCCGCCACCACGATATCGACACCCTCCGGGGAGCCGCCCTGGTGAGTATGATCGCCTATCATACCTGCTGGGACCTGGTGTACCTCTCCGGCTTTGACTGGGGCTGGTACCGCTCTTTTGGGGCCTATCTCTGGCAGCAGAGCATCTGCTGGACCTTCATTCTCCTGTCCGGGTACTGCTTTTTCCTGGGACGCCGCCCGGTGCGGCGGGGACTCGTTACCTTTGGCGCGGGGGCGCTGGTCAGCGCCGTAACTGCCCTTGTCCTGCCGGAAGATCCCGTTTTCTGCGGCGTTTTGACCTTTCTGGGCCTGGCCGCCCTGATCAGTGTACCCCTGAAGCCCCTCCTGCGGTGTCTTCCCGCCCAGGCGGGCCTGGCCGCTTCCTTCTCCCTCTTTCTCCTCTTCCGGGACGTGAATGGCGGCTTCTTCGGCTTTGAGGGCCTCCGGGTCGCCCCTGCCCCTGTGGGCACGGGAGTGCTGGCAACGGTCCTGGGCTTTCCCGCTCCGGGCTTTCACTCCTCGGATTACTTCTCCCTCCTCCCCTGGCTGTTCCTTTTTTGGACAGGCCTGTTTCTCTCCCGCCTGCGGCCGGAGCGGGAGGACCTGCTTTTGCGTCCCTTCCCCCTTCTCACCGCCATGGGCCGCCATTCCCTTCTCATCTATCTGCTGCACCAGCCGACACTGTACGTTTTGCTGCCCCTTTTGGAAGGGCTGGCCGGAATTTTTGCAGGAAGAAGCTGATCCCGGACGTCAGAGCGGTCCACACGCAGGGCGCTGTCCGAAGCAGAAAAGACTTGTGCAGGGAAAGCAGCATACGTATTCCCTCCCGCAGCAGTTCACAGCCTTGGCTGCTGCGGCCGGATGGCAGTTGAAGAGAAAAACCGGCTTAGGAAGCTGATGGTAAAGAAGACCGTATCGGATCGAACCCGGGAAATCCGGATGAGATCGGCATTCACCCTGATCCGAAGCCGGAAAGACGAATTCGTGCATATCAATGCAGAACTTTGAAAGTGATTTTTGAGCTATGAAGCATATTTGTATCGGCATCCTGGCCCACGTGGACGCGGGCAAAACCACCCTCTCCGAGGCCCTGCTTTACCGCGGCGGTTCCATCCGCCGCCTGGGCCGGGTAGACCACCGGGACGCCTTTTTGGATACCGACACCATCGAGCGGGAGCGGGGCATCACCATCTTCGCCAAGCAGGCGGTACTGCCGCTGGGGGACATGGAGGTGACGCTGCTGGACACTCCGGGCCACGTGGACTTCTCCGCGGAAGCGGAGCGGACGCTGTGGGTGCTGGACTGCGCGGTGCTGGTCATCAGCGGCACCGACGGTGTCCAGGGCCACACCCGGACGCTGTGGAAGCTGCTGGAGCGCTACGGCGTGCCCACCTTCCTCTTTATAAATAAGATGGACCTGGCCGGGGCGGACCGCTCCGCCCTGATGGCGGAGCTGAAGCAGCGCCTTCACAGCGGCTGCGTGGACTTCGGCGCCCCGGAGGAAGCCCTCCGGGAGGAGGCCGCCCTCTGCGATGAGGAGGTCCTGGAGCAGTACCTGGAAAGCGGCGCCGTGTCCGACGATGCCATCCGCACCATGATCGCCCGCCGCAGGCTCTTCCCCTGCTGCTTTGGCTCCGCCCTGAAGCTGGAGGGGGTGGACGCCTTTCTCTCCGCCCTGGAGCGCTTCGCCCCGGTGCCGGAATACGGCCCGGAATTTGGGGCCCGGGTCTTCAAGATCACCCGGGACAGCCAAGGCAACCGCCTGACCCACCTCAAGGTCACCGGCGGCGCCCTGCGCGTGAAGGAGACCCTCACCGGCGGCGGTACGCCCCCCCGCTGGGAGGAAAAGGCGGACCAACTCCGCATCTACTCCGGCACGAAATTCCGCCCGGCAGAGACGGCGGAGGCAGGCACGGTGGTGGCGGTCACTGGCCTGACCCACACCCGCCCGGGAGAGGGCCTGGGCTTCGAATCCCCCTGGACGGCCCCCATGCTGGAGCCTGTCCTCACCTGCCAGCTCATTCTCCCCAAGGAGTCAGACCCCCACACCGCCCTTTTGAAGCTGCGGCAGTTGGAGGAGGAAGACCCCCAGCTCCATATCCTCTGGAACGAAGGCACCCGCCAGATCCACATCCAGCTCATGGGCGAGGTGCAGAAGGAGATCCTGCAGCGCCTGATCGCCCAGCGCTTCGGCATGGAGGTTTCCTTCGGCCCGGGCAGCATTTTGTACCGGGAGACCATTGAGGCCCCCGTGGAGGGCATCGGCCACTTTGAGCCCCTGCGCCACTACGCGGAGGTTCATCTCCTTCTGGAGCCCGGCCCCCGGGGCAGCGGCGTGGTGCTGGACAGCATCTGTCCCGAGGACGTCCTGGACCGCAACTGGCAGCGGCTCATCCTCACCCACCTTGCCGAAAAGGAACACCTGGGGGTCCTTACCGGCTCCCCCATTACTGATATCAGAATCACCCTGGCCTCCGGCCGGGCCCATCTGAAGCACACCGAGGGAGGCGACTTCCGGCAGGCCACCTACCGGGCCGTACGCCAGGGCCTCATGGGCGCCAAAAGCGTCCTGCTGGAGCCCTGGTATGAATTCCGGCTGGAGCTGCCCACAGAGCACCTTGGCCGGGCCATGAGCGACCTCCAGCGTATGAACGGCGAGACCCAGTCCCCCCAGTCCTGGGGCGAGGAGACCATCCTCACCGGGGCCGCGCCGGTGGCGGCCCTGCGCAACTACGCCCGGGAGGTCACCTCCTACACCCGGGGCCGGGGACGCCTGTCCTGCATCCTCAGCGGCTACCGCCCCTGCGCGGAGGCAGAACGGGTCATCTCCGCCTCCGGCTACGACCCGGAGCGGGATACCGAAAACACCGCCGACTCCGTCTTCTGCGACCACGGCGCCGGGTATCTGGTCCGGTGGGACCAGGTCCCTGCCCACGCCCATCTCCCCAGCGTTCTCCGCCCTGCCCGGGAGGAAACTCCCGCCCCCGCCGCTCCCCGGCGGTCCCTTTCCTACGCCGGAACAGTGGAGCAGGACAAGGAGCTGCAGGCCATTTTTGAGCGGACCTACGGTCCCGTGAAGTCCCGGACCTTCCAGCCCCCCCGGCAGACTCCCCCCTCCGGCGGCGAAAAGCGGGCCATCCGCACCCAAACGCCCCGGACGGAATACCTCCTGGTGGACGGCTACAACATCATTTTCGCCTGGGAGGAGCTGAAAGCCATCGCCCGGGACAATCTGGACGCCGCCCGAAAGGCCCTGTGCGACCTTCTTTGCAACTACCAGGGCTACCGCAAGTGCCAGGTCATCGCCGTCTTTGACGCCTACCGGGTGAAGGGTGGCCTTGGCAGCGTGGAGACCTACCACAACATCCACGTGGTCTATACGAAGGAGGCGGAGACTGCCGACTCCTACATTGAAAAAGCCACCTATGACCTGGGCCGGGAGCACAGTGTGAAGGTGGCCACCTCTGACGGCCCGGAGCAGCTCATCATCCTGGGCCATGGTGCCCTGCGCCTTTCCGCCTCTGCCTTCCACGAGGAAGTGGAGCGGGTGGAAGGGCAGATCGCCGCCGCTCTGGAGCGGAACAACCGGAACTCCAAAAATGGCGCAGTACGGGCCGCCATGGAAAAGGCCCGGAGGGGAGGAAACGAAACATGACCACACTGATTGCGGCGGCAGCCGTCTTTTTCGCCGCCATGTTCACCCGGCGGCACCTTCTCTCCCGCCGGAAGGACCGCCGCCCGGGGCGCTGTGTGACCCTCACCGGCCTTTGGAACACCGGCGCGGCCTTCGCCCTGCCCCTTTCCCGGAAGGCGGTAACGGCGGCTTCCTGCGCCGCCCTGGTCTTTGCCTGGCGGCGGCGCGGCGTATCCAAGCTGGGTGCGGGGCTGGTGCTGGGAGGCGGCGGCGCAAACCTCTACGAGCGGCTGCGCCACGGCCGGGTCTACGACTATGTCCAATTCCCGGCGGCCCCGGGACCGCTGAAGCGGTATGTGTTCAACCTGGCGGACTTCGCCATCTTCCTGGGGGCCCTTCTCCTGCTTCCCCGGCGGAAAAAGGGCTGAAGGATACAAATTGTTCATGGTTTTTCTCTTGACAAATATCCCTAAACTGTACTATCATCACTCATACAGTGAAATGTTGTCATCGGGGAACGATTGACGCGGAAGAGACCGCGCGGAATTGAGGTTCATATGAAAATTCTCATCACGTCAGACTGGTACACGCCTGCTGTCAACGGCGTTGTCACCTCCGTGAAAAATTTAAGGCGGGAGCTGGAGCAGCGTGGCCACGAGGTGCGCATCCTGACCCTCTCCCAGACCCGGAACTCCAGCGCATCGGAGGGTGTCACCTATCTGGGCTCCGTGGCGGTGGGACTGCTGTACCCCGGTGCCCGGCTGCGGACAGCCCTCGGGGGCAAGTGGATCCGGGATCTGGTGGAATGGGGGCCGGACATTGTCCACTCCCAGTGCGAGTTTTCCACCTTTTTCCTGGCGCGGCGCATCGCCGAGGAGCTGGACATTCCCCTGGTACATACCTACCACACGGTTTACGAGGATTACACCCACTACTTCTCCCCCAGCGTCCGCCTGGGCAAGAAGGCGGTGGCCACCCTCTCCCGCTGGGTGGCGGAGCATACGGACTGCATGGTGGTCCCCACGGACAAGGTACGCCGCCTTCTTCTGAATTACGGCGTGCGTACGCCGGTATATGTGGTGCCCTCCGGCATTGACCTGCGGCGCTTCCGCGCCGACGCCGAGCCGGGACAGCTTGCAAGGATGCGCTCCGAGCTGAATATTCCGGAGGACCGGACCATCCTGGTGAATGTGGGCCGCCTTGCGGAGGAGAAGAACCTGGAGGAGCTGCTGCGCTTCCGGGCCGGCCTTGGCAAGGGCGGCATCACGCTGCTGCTGGTGGGCGGAGGCCCCTGGCGGGAGCGCCTGGAGGCAACGGCCGTTGGCTTTGGCCTGTCCGCACCGGATGTGGTATTTGCGGGCATGGTGCCCCCGGATACGGTGGCCGACTGGTATCAGATGGGGGACCTTTTCGTCAGCGCTTCCACCAGTGAGACTCAGGGCCTGACTTATGTGGAGGCCCTGGCTGCCGGCGTCCCCGCCCTGTGCCGGGCGGATGAGTGCCTGGAAAACGTGATCCAGGAGGGGGAAAACGGCTGGCAGTACGAAAACGAAGCCCAGTTCCGCTCCCACCTGGAGGAGTTCCTCTCTCAGCCCCACCATCATGAGGAGATGTCCCAGGCTGCCCGGCGCGTTGCGGAGGAGTACTCCGCCGAGCGCTTTGCCCAGCGGGCAGAGGCGATCTACCAGGAGCAGATCGCCCGGCACCAGGCCCTCCAGGCCAAACAGGCCTCCGCGTAAGCGGGGTTCCATCCCATCACGGTGAATGCAAAGCATCCCGAAGCGCCGGTGCGCTCCGGGATGCTTTTTTCAGCGCAAAAAAGCCCTTTGTCACAGTCTCGAGTTTCTGTGACAAAGGGCTTTTTCATAAGTGGTTCCGCTTAGACCAATTCGATCATCGCGGTCTCAGCAGCATCGCCGCGGCGAACGCCGGTGCGGATGATGCGGGTGTAGCCGCCGTTGCGCTCGGCGTACTTAGGAGCGATCTCCTTGAACACCTTCTGGCAGACGTCCTCACGGGTAATGAAGGCCAGAGCCTGGCGGTAAGCGGCCAGGTCGTTCTTCTTGCCGAGGGTAATCATCTTCTCAGCCAGAGGCTTGATCTCCTTGCAACGGGTGACGGTGGTCTCCATCTTGCCGTTGTCCAGGAAATCGGTGACCTGCTGGCGCAGCATAGCCATGCGCTGGTCAGTGGTCTTGCCAAGTTTACGAGTTCCGGGCATGTCGGTTTCCTCCTTATCAGGATTTAGATCAGCCGGTTAAGCCGGCGTGGAATCAATGCAAGTCTCAGTTGTTTTCTTCGTCGGCCAGGTGCAGACCCATCATGGCCAGCTTGTTGATGACCTCTTCCAGGGACTTGCGGCCCAGGTTGCGGACCTTCATCATCTCGTCCTCGGTCTTGGAGATCAAGTCCTCGACGGTGTTGATGTTGGCGCGCTTGAGGCAGTTGAAGCTGCGGACGGAAAGGTCCAGCTCCTCGATGGTCATCTCCAGGACCTTATCCCGCTGGGCTTCGGCCTTCTCCACCACGGTGGGACGGCTGCCCACATTCTCACTGAGATCAGTGAAGAGGGTGAAGTGGTCGCACAGGATCTTGGCGCCCAGAGAAACGGCGTCCCGGGCGGAGATGGTGCCGTCGGTCCAGACTTCCAGCGTAAGCTTGTCGAAGTCGCTGGAGGCGCCCACCCGGGTGGGTGCCACGGTGTAGTTCACCTTATACACGGGGGTGTAGATGGAGTCCACGGCGATGGTTCCGATCACGTTCTGCTGAGGCTTGTTGCGGTCAGCGGGCACATAGCCGCGGCCGTGGGACAGGGTGATCTCCATGTTCAATGTGGCACCGTTGTCCAAAGTGGCGATGTGCATATCGGGGTTCAGGACCTCGACCTCTCCATCAGCCTTGATATCGCCGGCGGTGACCACGCAGGGGCCAACCGCTTCAATATAGACCGTCTTCACAGTCTCGCTGTGCAGCTTCGTCAGGAGGCCCTTCACATTCAGGACGATCTCCGTCACGTCTTCCTTCACACCGGGGATGGTGGAAAACTCGTGCTGAACACCGGCGATCTTAATGGTGGTCGGCGCGGTGCCGGGCAGAGAGGAAAGCATAATGCGGCGGAGCGCGTTGCCCAGAGTCGTGCCGTATCCGCGCTCAAGGGGTTCCACGACATACTTGCCGTAAGTCACGTCACCAGGTGCCTCGATACACTCAATCTGGGGCTTTTCAATTTCGATCATGCAGTTACCCTCCTTCATCTTCTCATTGCGGCGATGCAAAGCTGCAAGCCGCCGTCAGTTCGTTTCATTATCGAGGGTACCCTCCAATTACTTGGAGTACAACTCGACGATGAGATGCTCCTCAATGGGAAGATCGATATCTTCGCGGGCGGGTTCTGCAACGACCTTGGCCACATTGTTCTTGTCCATATCCAGCCACTTGGGGACAACGCGGGAGGCGTTGGCCTCCAGGGCGCCCTTGAACTTATCCAGGCTGCGGGAGCCGTCCTTCAGCTCCACCACGTCGCCCACCTTCACCAGGTAGGAGGGGATATCGACCTTCTTGCCGTTGACGGTGAAGTGGCCGTGACGGACCAGCTGGCGGGCCTCAGCGCGGCTCATGGCGAAGCCCAGGCGATAAACCACATTGTCCAGGCGGGTCTCCAGAATGGACAGCAGGTTCTCACCGGTCATGCCGGCCTTCTTGTTGGCCATCTCAAAGTAATCGCTGAACTGGCTCTCCAGCACGCCGTAATAGCGCTTGGCCTTCTGCTTTTCGCGCATCTGGACGCCATACTCGCTCAGCTTCTTGTTTCTTGCATTGCCGTGCATACCGGGGGCGTAATTGCGACGCTCCACGGAGCACTTATCGGTATAGCAGCGGTCACCCTTCAGGAAGAGCTTCTGGCCTTCTCTGCGGCAAAGGCGGCAGACTGCACCGGTATATCTTGCCATATTGCTTTACCTCCTCTAAAATTACACGCGGCGACGCTTGGGGGGACGGCAGCCGTTGTGGGGGATGGGAGTGACGTCCTTGATCATGGTCACTTCCAGGCCCACGGCCTGCAGGGCGCGGATCGCGGCCTCACGGCCCTGACCGGGGCCCTTAACGAAGACCTCAACGGTCTTCAGGCCATGCTCCATCGCGGCGCGGGCAGCGGTCTCAGCCGCGGTCTGAGCAGCGAAGGGAGTGGACTTCTTGCTGCCGCGGAAACCCAGTCCGCCGGAGGAAGCCCAGGAAATGGCGTTGCCCTGCGTATCGGTGACAGTCACCATGGTGTTGTTGAAAGAAGAACGGATATGGACCTGACCACGCTCGATGTTCTTCTTTTCGCGGCGGCGGCGAATAACCTTCTTACCGCCAGTCTTAGCAGTTGCCATATTGGTTCTCCCTCCTTACTTCTTCTTGTTGGCAATGGTCTTCTTGGGACCCTTGCGGGTTCTTGCATTGGTCTTGCTGCGCTGGCCGCGGACGGGCAGACCCTTGCGGTGACGGATGCCGC
>JAEDEN010000076.1 GCA_016293265.1 Oscillospiraceae bacterium
CGATGGTGTTGGTCTTGCCGATGGCGCCGGTGAGCTTGCGCAGGGCCTGGCTCATAAGGCGGGCGTGGAGGCCCACGTAGCTGTCCCCCATCTCGCCTTCGATCTCAGCCCTGGGCACCAGGGCCGCCACGGAATCCACCACGATGACGTCGATGGCGCCGGAGCGCACCAGGGCCTCCGTGATCTCCAGGGCCTGCTCGCCGGTATCCGGCTGGGAGATGAGCATCTCCTCCACGTTCACCCCCAGGGCCCGGGCATAGGTGGGGTCCAGGGCGTGCTCGGCGTCCACGAAGGCCACCTCTCCGCCCCGCTTCTGGGCCTCGGCCACCACATGGAGGGCCAGAGTGGTCTTACCGGAGGACTCCGGCCCGTAGATCTCCACGATGCGGCCCCTGGGGAGGCCGCCGATGCCCAGGGCCACGTCCAGGGCCAGGGAGCCTGTGGGGATGAAATCCACATTCATCTCCGCCCCGTCGCTGAAGCGCATGATGGAACCCTTGCCGTATGCCTTTTCGATCTGCGCCATGGCAGCCTCGATGGCCTTTTTCTTGTCGGAAGCCGGTGCCGCAGGGGGCAGCGGTGCTTTCTCCTTTGCCATAATACGTCCTCCTGTATATCAGAATTCATGTTTGATGGATGAAACCGGTCAGATCTCCGTGCAGAGGGTGCCGAACACCACCCGGGGGATGCCTCCCAGGTCCTTGACGATCTGGATGTCGCCGAAGCCCTGGGTGCGCATCAGCCGCAGCACGTCGTCCGCCTGGCCGGCGCCTACTTCGAAGTAGAGGCGGCCGCCGGGGGTAAGGGCGTCCCTCCATTTTTCGGAGATGGCCCGGTAGAAGTCAAGGCCGTCCTCGCCGCCGTCCAGGGCCAGGTGGGGCTCATAGTCCCGCACAGAGGCGTCCAGGCCGGCGATGTCCTGCCGGGGGATGTAAGGGGGATTGCTGACGATGCACCGGAACTCTCCCAGAGTCCGCTCCGGCTTTTCCCGGGCGTCCACCTGGATGGGCACCACCCGCCCGCTCAGGCCGTTGCGGCGGATATTCTGGCGGCAGATCTTCAGCGCCGCGTCGGAATACTCCCCCAGCACCACCCGGGTGTCCGGCACCTGGGCGGCCACGGCAAGGCCGATGCAGCCGCTGCCGGCGCAAAGGTCCAGCACCCGGCACTCCCCCTGGGTCTTGAGGTAGTCGATGGCCTCCCGGGCCAGCACCTCCGTGTCCGGCCGGGGAATGAGCACGTCGGCGGAGATATCCAGGGGCAGGCCGTAAAACTCCCACTCGCCGATGAGGTAGGCCACCGGCTCCCCGGCCAGGTGCCGCTCCACCAGCTCCCGCACCCGTTGCTCCAGCTCCGGGGAGGCGTAGAGGCTGCCGTCCCGGGTCAATTCCTCCCGGGTCTTGCCGGTGCCGAAGCACACCAGCTCCCGGGCCTCCAGCGTGGAGGCGGCGATGCCGCTGGAGCGGAGCTGCCGCCGGATGTCCAAATAGAGATTGTTATATGTAATGGCCATGGATTACCACACATCCTTACCTTTTTCCTGGGGCAGCACCAGCTCCAAAGAGCGGATGGCGCACTCGATCATGCTGTCGTCAGGCTCGTTGGTGGTGAAGTTCTGCAGCCACATCCCCGGGGCGGAGAGGAGCCTTGCCAGCCCCCCCTCCTGGGAATGGCGGCCCACCCAGCGGTTGAATTCATAGGTGATGCCCACCACCAGAGGCAGCAGCAGCAAATGCACCAGCGTGCGCAGGAAGGGATTGGTCATGGGGAAGAAACCGAAAAAGATGCCGGAGACGATGATGGAGACGCAGATCACCACGAACAAAAAGCTGGTGCCGCAGCGGGGATGATGCTTGGGCTGGGAGCGGACGTTCTCCACCGTCAGGGGGAGGCCCGCCTCATAGCAGAAAATGGTCTTGTGTTCCGCGCCATGGTACTGAAAGACCCGGTAGATGTCGCTCTGCCTGGAGCAGACCGCCAGGTAGAGGATGAAGATGGCCACCTTCAGCACACCCTCCACCACGTTGCGCCCCCAGAGGGGGAAGCCGGGGAAGAAGTAGAGGATTCCGCCGGTGGCCAGGGTGGGCAGCACCATGAAGAGGAACACGGAAAGGCCCACGCCCAGGATCACCGCCAGGGTGATGATGAGGGATTCCAGCTTCTTATCGGAAAAATGCTTCTCCAGCCACAGGTCCAGCTTGGAGGGCTGGGCGGACTCCTCGTCGGGATAGAACTCTGCGGAGTACATCAGCGCCTTGACGCCGCTGACCATGGAGGCCAGGAAATTCACCGTGCCCCGGATGAGGGGGAGCCCCAAAACCGGGTAGCGGTCCTTGATGAACCGCAGCTCCTCCACCTTTTCCACCAGCTTTCTCTCCTGGTCCCGCACCACGATGGCCTGCTTTTCAGGCCCCCGCATCATGATGCCCTCGATAAGCGCCTGTCCGCCGATGCTGGTGCGGAAGGCGCAGGCATTGTTTTCCTTCTTGTTCATGGGGTTTCCTTTCCTGTTATTGGTATTCTATCACATAGGCAAATCAAAATCAAACATTTGTTCGAACTTTTCTCAGGCACTCCGGCTCTGAAGCCGGATGGTCACCACGGTCCCGCCCCCCTGGGCGTTGCCGATCTCAAAGGAGCCGTTGTGGAGGCGGATGATCTCGTCGCACACAGCCAGGCCGATGCCGCTGCCCCGGGCCTTGGAGGAACCTTTATAGAACTTCTGCTTGACGAAGGGCAGCTCCCCCTCCGGGATGCCGGGGCCGTAGTCCCGGATGCGGATGACCTGCTCCTCCCCCTCCTGGGTGATGGAGGCGTCGATGCGCTTGCCGGAGCCGCCGTGCTTGGCGGCATTGTCCAAAACGTTGCAAAAGACCTGCTTGAGGCGCTCCGGGTCGCCGGAGATCTCCGGCAGCAGCTCGTCGCCGCTTTCGTAGTTCAGCTCGATTCCCTCCTGCCGGAACAGCTCCCGGTAGGTGAAAATGGCGTCCTCAAACTCCGCCTGCAGGTCCACCGGCTCGATGCGCAGCGTGAAGCGGCCGTCCTCCATCTTGGAGAATTCCAGCAGCTCCTCCACCATGGTGGATAGGCGGCGGGACTCGTTCAAAATGATGCGGATGCCCCGCCGGGTCTGGCGGGGGTCCCCGGTGGGGTCTTCCAGCAGGGTTTCGCCCCAGCCGCTGATGGCGGTGAGGGGGGTGCGCAGCTCGTGGGAGACGGAGGAGATGAATTCGCTTTTCATCTTCTCGTTCTGGCCGATCTTCATGGACATATCGTTGATGTTCTCCACCAGCTCCCCCAGCTCGTCGGCGTATTTGTTCTCGATGCGGAAGCCATAGCTTCCCTGGGAGATCCGCTTGGCGGCGTCCGTCACCACCGCCACCGGCTCCACCACGTTATTGATAAACAGCAGGTTGGAGACGATGACCATGGCAAGGCACATCAGCGCCACCGCCAGAATGGCCAGCGTGGCCAGCATGGCCTGGCGGTTCACCAGGCGCATGGAGGTCACAAAGCGCATGATGCCCACCACCCGGCCGTTGGAAAACAGGGGGTGGGACACGGCCATAATCATCTCCCCCGTCTCCGGGTCCTGGCCCCGGAAGGAGCGCATCTCCTTTTCGTTCAGGGCCCGGGAGATGTCGTCCGTCTCCGGGCTGCTGCCCGCCGTCAGGCCGGAGGAGGAAACGTCGATCCGGCCGCTGCTGCTGATAAACTGCAGCTCGATATAGTCTTTGTCCTCAAAGGATTCCGCCTGCTGGACGGCCTTCTGGTAATAGCTGTTGTAGCCGTTGCCCATGAAGTACTCGTTGAAGGAGCCGGCCACCGCCTGGGCCCGGGTCTCCAGGCCCTTTTGCATGGAGCCGTAAAAATAGTTGGAAACGCCGGCGGAGCAGAGTGTCACCACAACGGTCAGCAGCAAAAACACCGGCATGATGGTGTTCATCAGCCAGCGCTGGCGCAGGCCCCGGATCCGCAGGGCCTTCCGCTTTGCGTTTTTCTCTTCGCCCATATTGCCTCCTTACCTGCTCCCCTGCCGCCGCCGGAGTCCTTCCCTCCCCCGGAGGGAGTTCTTCCTTAAAAGCCCCATTTGTAGCCGTAGCCCCAGACGGTGGTGATGTAAATGGGATTTTGGACGTTGTCCTCGATCTTCAGCCGCAGGCGGCGGATGTTCACGTCCACGATCTTCAGCTCCCCGAAATAGTCCCGGCCCCACACGGTATCCAGGATCTCCTCCCGGGAGAGGGCCTTGCCGGGGTTTTCCATGAAATAGCGCATGATGGAATACTCCACCTGGGTCAGCTTGATGCGCACGCCGTTTTTCTCCAGGGTGCGGTTTCGGGTATTGAGCAAAAAGGGCGGCTGGTGGATCTCCCCGGTCTGGGGAGGGGACTCCCCGCCGGCCCGGCGGAGCAGCGCATCCACCCGGGCGGTCAGCTCCGCGGGGGAGAAGGGCTTTGTCACATAGTCGTCCGCGCCGGTCATCAATCCCGTCACCTTGTCCATCTCCTGGGAGCGGGCGGTGAGCATGATGATGCCGATGCGGGTGTTGGTGGCCCGGATGCGGCGGCAGACCTCAAAGCCGTCGATGCCGGGCAGCATGATGTCCAGCAGCGCCACCTTGGTGTCCGGGTTCTCCTTCAGCCGCTCCAGGGCCTCCTCGCCGCTTTCCGCCTCGATGACGTCATAGCCCGCCCGGCGCAGGTTGATGACGATAAAGCTGCGGATGCTGGATTCATCTTCCAAAACCAAAACTTTTTTCATAGTTCGTTCCTTTCATGGGATCTGGTCAAAATCCTCAGTCGCCGGAGGTCCACTCCGTGGTGATGAGGCTGAAGGCGGCCCGGACCTCGTCCGGCGTAAGGCCGTATTCCCAGGTGTCGTTTGCCTCCAGCAGCTCGGCGGTGTATTTGGTCTCAGACCGGCTTCTGAGCACAAAGCGGCTGCCCCGGACCGCCTTGATGTCCCGGTTGGGACCGGTGATGGCGGTGATGCGCAGGAAGGGCGCGGGGATCTGGCCCTCCTGGCTGCGGATGAAGAAGGTGACCGCCGCCTCGTCGGAGGAGGTGGAGCGGCTGACCATGATCCGGTCGGTCCACTCCTCGGGGAGCTGGAGATACCACCTGCTGTCCATATCGTGGAAGGTGTGCAGCACGGTCTGGGAGGTACCGTTGCTTTGGAACTGCTGCCAGTCCACCCGGCGGTAGACGTCGCTCTCCTCCCCCCAGAGGGGCAGCTCCACGGGGCAGGGCACCTCCGTCAGTCCGTCGCCGTTCAGGTCGGCGGGATAGAGGGACATGAAATCCCCGATCTGGCTGCTGACGCCGGTGGCGCCGGAGAGGACGATATTGTTCAGCTCCCCCTCCCCCAGGGTCAGGATATCCGTGATGGCCCGGTTCCGGTCCGTGACGCCGGTGACGAACAGGGCGGGAACCCCATCCGCCAGCGTCCCCTTGGTCAGGCGGCCCTGGCGGCCAAGCTCCGCCATGGACACGGACACGGCGGCGGTGGACTGGTCCACGGCGCCTCCCAGCTTCCAGTTGTAGCAGTCGGCAAAGCCCCTGCCTTCCCCGTCCGCCCGGAGGACCACCAGCTCCTGGCAGGCGTCCTGGTCCAGGTTGGTGATGGCGTATTTCACATAATCCACGCTTTTGAGCAGCTCCTCCGTGCCGTTCTCACCCAGGGTGTAGACCGACAGGGCCTGCAGCTCCGTGTTCACCTTCCAGCCCACCACAAGCTCCGTCACGCCGTCGCCGTTGAGGTCGCTGTAGGCGATGCTGGAGATAGCCGAGCCGCTGCCCTCAATGACGGCGGCAGGCTCATAAGTGTCGTCCCTTCCGGCAAAAATATAGATCTTCAGGGGTTTTTCCTCCCCGGTGCAGCGGAAAAAGGCCAGGGACTCCTCCCTGCCGTCGCCGTCCAGGTCTGTCATCTGCACGGGCTGGACGTTGGTGCCGGAGGCAGGGGCGGCATATTCCGCGCCGCTTTCCAGAATGGCCGTGAGCTGGCTGTTCAGCTCCGTGTATTTGGCGGGGAGCTCCGGGAGGGCGTAAAGCTCCTGGGGATTGAAATTCAGCTTGAAATCGCCCTTGCCGCAGCCGGTGAGCATCACCGCCGCCAGCGCCAGCACCAGCCAAAGCCGTTTCTTCATCCGGCGCCCTCCTTTCCGCCCCTTGTACGATGGGCATAGTTTTACTGATATATGATACCACACCTCCGCCGGATTTGGTAGCATTTCTTTTGATTTTCCATTCATTTTCACACCCTGTTCACATCCTCCCTGTCCCGCTTGACAGCCCCGGGCGGACGTGGTAAATGATATAAGCAGAAGACACTCCCGGCCGCAGCGCCGCCACATCATTTGCAAAGGAGAATCACCATGAAGGATAAGAAGCTTTACCGGGTGGAAGAGGGCAAGATGCTCTGCGGCGTATGCGGCGGCATCGCCCAGTATTTCGGTGTGGACCCCACCATCATCCGGCTGCTGTGGGCCGCCTTTTGCCTGGCCGGCGGCTGCGGTATCCCCGCCTATATCATCGCCGCCATCATCATTCCCCGGGAGCCTTCCCACTTCTGATTATCCCCATAACTGCCCTGTATATTGATAAATTAGTCTACTATATTGTTCATTTTGGAGGTCCCACATGATTCTCACCACCCGCCGCCTGACCCTGCGCCCCTGAGAGAAGGGGGATGCGGAGGTCCTTTACGAATACGCCCGGGATCCCCGGGTGGGGCCCGCCGCCGGCTGGCCGCCCCACCGGAACGCGGGCGAGAGCCTGGAGATCATCCGCACCGTCTTTTCCGCCCCTGAAACCTACGCCCTGGTGGAGACTGCCGGGGGACAGGTCGTGGGCTGCGCCGGGATAAAGCCGCCCCGGGAAAATATGGAGGACAGGGAGCGGGAGATCGGCTGCTGGGTGGGCGTCCCCCACTGGGGGAAGGGCTTTGCCCCGGAGGCCGTCACGGCCCTTCTGCACCGCTGCTTCGGGGAACTGGATTGTTCCGGCGTTTGGTACGCTTATTTCCAGGGAAATGAAAAATCCCGCCGGGTGATGGAAAAGTGCGGCTTCCTCCCCCATCACACCGCGGAAAATGTGGACTGCCCCCTGATCGGCGAAGTGCGCAGGGAACACCTTGCCTATCTGAGCCGGGAGCGGTGGGAGGCCCTGGGCCGCTGAGTTCATCAAAAAAACACCCCGAAGGTTCGGGGTGTTTTTTTGATCTCTTATTGGCCTTCCGCCTTGCCCTCCGGGGCCTTTTCCGCCTCCTGGGCCTGACGGAGGTAATCCCGCTCCGCCGTCTTTTTACTGGGGACGAAGTTCTGGGCAGGGGTCTTTTTGCTGCCCTTGCTTTTTGCGTAGAAAAAGCCGGTGACGGAGAACACCACCGCGCCGATGAAGTTCACGAACAGGTCCTTCATGGTGTCGATG
>JAEDEN010000077.1 GCA_016293265.1 Oscillospiraceae bacterium
CGTCCATAACCACGTTTTCCACCAGGGCGCCGAACTTGATGGCGTTGTAGATCTCAGGCTCACCCTCGGGGCTGAGGTTGATGCACTTGGCGTAGCAGCCGCCCTCGAAGTTGAAGACGGAGTCGTCTGCCCAGCCGTGCTCGTCATCGCCGATAAGCATCCGGTTGGGGTCGGCGGAAAGGGTGGTCTTGCCGGTGCCGGAGAGGCCGAAGAACACGGCGGAGTCGCCGTCCTTACCGATGTTGGCGGAGCAGTGCATGGGGAAAACGCCCATCTTGGGCAGGATATAGTTCATGACGGAGAACACGGACTTCTTGATCTCGCCGGCGTACTGGGTGCCGCAGATGACCACCATCTTCTCCTCATAGTTCACCAGGATGGCGGCCTCAGAGCGGGTGCCGTCGATCTCAGGGACGCACTTGAAGCCGGGGGCGGCGATGATGGTGAAGTCGGGGGCGAAAGCCTCCAGCTGCTCCGCCGTGGGACGGCGCAGGAGCTGGTGGATGAACAGGTTCTGGGAGGCCAGCTCGTTGACGATGCGGAAGGACTGGGTGTACTTGGGATCGGCGCCGGCGAAGCCGTCGAAAATGAAGATCTCCTTCTGCTGCAGGTAGGCCACCACCTTGTTGTAGATGGCGTCGTACTTGGCCTTCTCGATGGGACGGTTCACCTTGCCCCAGGCAATCTCGTCATGGACGGCAGGGGTGTCAACGATGAACTTGTCGTTGGCGCTGCGGCCGGTGTATTTGCCGGTCTTGACCACCAGGGCGCCGGTGTTGGAAAGCTTTCCCTCACCGCGGCGCAGGGCGTGTTCCGTGAGCTGGGCAGGGGTGAGATTGCGGTAGATCGCGGCGGCATTGATGATGCCCAGCTTTTCCAGACCATAGGTTTCCATGATAGTATCCTCCTTTAAAACGTACGGGCCCGGGGAAGGTCCCCACCCGGGATTTATGATGGTCATCAACGAGTCTATCTTACCGTATTTTGCGGAAAAAGGCAATAGGGTCTTGCAGTTTGCCCCGCCGGAAGGGTCTTGGCGCACTCTCTGGAGCGGCGCGCCCCTGCCCGGAAAAGGGCACCTTTTATGCCTCCCGCGCGGCGGCCACGTCCGCCTTCGTCAATGTCATGAGGTCCTCTTTTGTCACATTTTCCATTCCCGCCAGGCGGTTTGCCTGCTGCACCAGGACCCGCTCAAACAGGTTCCGGACCCCCCGGGCGTTGCCGAAGGTCTCCGGGTGGGTGTTCTCCTGGCGGATAAAGGCGGCCACGTCCTCCTCTGCATCCTCCGCCAGGGTATAGCAGGCCTTCTTGCAGCGCATCTTAAAAATGGACATCAGCTCTTCGGGGGAGTAGTCCTCAAAGTGCAAAAAGCGGTTGAACCGGGACTCCAGTCCCGGATTGGAGTGGATAAAATCCTCCATCAGGTCTGTGTAGCCCGCCACGATCACCACCAGGTCGTCCCGGTGGTCCTCCATGGCCTTCAGGACGGTGTCGATGGCCTCCTGGCCGAAGTCATTTTCCCCGGCCCCGTTCAAAGCATATGCTTCGTCAATGAACAAAACGCCGCCCATGGCCTTTTCCACGGCCTTTTTGGTCTTCAGAGCCGTCTGTCCCACATATCCGGCCACAAGGCCGCTGCGGTCCACCTCCACCAGCGTCCCCTTGGAGAGGATGCCAAGGCTGCGGTAGATGCGGGCCATGATCCGGGCCACCGTGGTCTTCCCGGTGCCGGGATTGCCGGAAAACACCATGTGGAGGGACAGCTCCTCCGTGGGCAGGCCGTTTTTCCGGCGCAGCTCATAGACCCGCACCATGTTGACCAGGTTCTTTACCTCCCGCTTCACGCTCTCAAGGCCGATATAGCCCTCCAGCTCCGCCAGCAGGTCTTCCAGCTTCTCCGGAGGGGCGGCTTCCTCCTTCCCGGCGGTGTCGGCCTTCGCCTCCGGCCGGGGGGGCTCCTTCTTCTCCGCCCCGCCGGCGGGGACATCCGCCGGGCCGGGGGCGCTTCCCCAGAAATCGCTGCCCATCCGGCTCAGGTTATGCTCCGCCATGGAGCGGATGACCTCCATCTGGCGGAGGATGATCTCGTCTTTGTTGCCGGCCATGTCATTCATCCTTTCATCAAATCGGTGTGCCCCAGGGCCCGGAAAAGGCAGGCCCCGATCAGACCCGTCACGGCCCCGGTGCAAAGGGAGACCCCCAGCAGGAAGGGCAGGTAGTACAGGGGAGCCGTGTTGCCAAGGGTCACCATGGCCGCGGCGATCTGGCCGCAGTTATGGGCCGCCGCGCCGCCGATGGAGACGCCGTAAACCGAAAGTCCCCGGAAGCGGGAAAGGGCGATCATCACCGCCATGGCGGTGACGCCCCCCATTAGGGAGAAGATCAGGGCGTTCATATTCCCCGCAAACACCGCCCCCAGGAGACACCGCCCCAGCAGGATCGCCATGGCCTGGGCCGGGCCCAGGGCATAGAGGGCGAACAGGGTGACGATGTTGGCAAGGCCCAGCTTCACGCCGGGGATGGGGATGGCAAGGGCGATGGGGAACAGGTTTTCCAGATACCCCAGCCCCAGGGCCATGGCGGTGAGGAGCGCGCAGAGGGTCAGCTGCTTTGTGGTCAGTTTCATGGCCCTACCCCCTTATCCGATCACGGCGTCCACGCCGCCCTCTCCGCCCCCCACCAGCTCCACGCTGATGCGGGCGGGAAGGCAGATGATGCTCTGCCCGCTGCGGCGGATGACGCCGGTGTGGACGCAGTCCTGGGTGGGGCAGTCGGCCTCCGCCACGCAAAGGCCGCCGTCCTCCTCCACCAGGCGCAGCGTATAGCCGTTGTGGTGGTAAATATGCTGGCTCCCGCCCTCCAGGGCAAAGCGCTCCGCCACGGTCCCGTCGATGGAAACCACCGCCTCCAGGCGCTCCGTGCCGCCGGCCCTTGCCCCGCAGAGGACCGCCAGCAAAATCACGCACAGGATCACAGCGCCGTCCCAGGGCCGGGGCCTCAGCTCAGGAAACCGTTTCATAGGCATAGCCGCTCCCCTCTGTGGGAATGAACCGCTCCCCCAGGCCCTCCGTGGCCACCACGCGGCCGTCCGCCGTCACCAGCACCGCGTCAAAATCATACGTGCCGCCGCGCCAGAACGCCAGGGCCTCCTCCTCCCCCATGACAAAGAGGGCGGTGGAGAGGGCGTCGCAGAGGGTTCCGTTGCCAGCCCTGCCCCCCAGCTCCTCCTGCTCCCGGTCCATCACAATGGTAACGGAGGTCAGGTCGCTTTCCGCCGGGCAGCCGGTGGCGGGGTCGATGATGTGGTGATAGGTCTTTCCCCCCGCTTCAAAATACCGCTCGTAGCCGCCGGAGGTGACGGCGTAGGCGTCCTGCAGCAGCAAAACGCCCACATTGGCGTCGGACCGCCCCGGGTCCCGGATACCCACCCGCCAGGGCGTGCCGTCCGTCTTGGCGCCCCAGGCCAGGATATTGCCGGAAAGGGCCGCCAGGGAGTGCTTCACCCCGGCGCCGGAAAGAATGTCCGCCATGCAGTCGGAGGCGTAGCCCTTGGCGATGCCGCCCAGGTCCACAGACTGCCCCGGCCGGAGGGAGGCAAAATACTTCCCCTCCCTTTCTTTCAGGGTAATGCCGCTATAGCCCACCGTATTCAAAAGGGCTTTCAGCTCCTCTTCGCCGGGAACGCGGTAGGCCTCTCCTCCAAAGCCCCAGGCGGAAACCACCGGGGCCACGGTGGGGTCAAAGGCCCCGCCGGTGGCCTCCGCCGCCGCCCTGGCCCGCTCCAGCAGGGTGTAGACCTCCGGGCTGACGGGCCTCTCCTCCCCGGCGGCAGCGTTCAGGGCGGAGATCTCGCTATCCTCCCGGGTGCGGGAGAGCAGGTCCTCCAGCTCCCGGACCCGGCGCTCCATGGAGGCCAGTACTTCCTCTCCGCCCCGGCCGTATACGGTAAAATTCATCACGGTGTCCATGGCATAGACCTGGCCCCTGGCCTCCTTGGCGCAGCCGGAAAGGGACAGCGCCAGGGCCAGGACGGTCAGCAGACAAACAACTTTTTTCATATCATAACCTGCAATTTCTCTGTGATATTTGGAGTATACCACGCCCGCCGCCGCTTCTCAACCGCCCCGCAGGAAAAAAGATAGGCTCCCTTTAAGGTTGCCCTTGCAAATAGGCGGAAAGTCTGTTATATTACTAAGGTGAATAATTGGCGCATTGTGCGCGTGACGATAACGAATCCCATCTGGAGGTCTTAGGAAATGTCCAAAAAATCCAACAAGAGAACTGTATCCGCCAAGTACAACGGTCCCATGACCGGCGGCATGAAGTTCTTTTTGGCCGGCTGCTTCGCGCAGCTCTATCTGCTCATCATCCGCCGCTTCTATATCAATGGCACCCTGGACCAGGTTCTGGCCTGGGACGCCTACCTGCTGAAGGCCTTTACCGCCGCCGGTGCGGTGGCCGCTGTGGCGGGGCTGGCGGTGCTTCTCCGCCGCAGGGCCAATTGCCGGGCCCTGGGCTGGTATCTGCTGGGGGGCGGCGCCTTCACGGCCCTTTCCACCGGCCTTGTGATCTGGAATATGAACGCCCTGTCCCTGCTCATTTCCCTGGTTCCTGTGGTGCTGGTGCTGGATGTGCTGTGGTTCTTCTTTGACCGGGATTCCTCCCTGGCACTGACGGCCCTGGCCGGAGCGCTGGTGGTGGTCTGGATCTGCCGCCGGGGCGCCATGGGCAGCGCCGGCCTTGCCCTGAAGGGCGCGGCCGCCGTGTACCTCGCGGTGCTGGCTGTGCTGGCGGTGCTTTTAAAGAGCGGCAAGCTCTCCAAGTACTTCCCCGCCGGGGGCCACAAGATGATTTACACCGCCTGCGCCCTCTCCGCCCTGGGCGTGGCCGCCGCCCTTGTGAGCCCGGCCGCCGCCTACTATGCCATGTGGGGCCTGGCCGCCGTGGTGTTCTGCATGGCGGTGTATTATACTGTCCGCCAGCTTTAAAACAGGATCAAAAAAAGGACGCCTTCCGGCGTCCTTTTTTCTTGCGTTACAGGCACATTACAGGCCGAACATACCCAGGTTCAGCCCGTTGGTGACCTGGTTCATGCCCTGCTCCATGGCGTCTCCCGCCTGGCGCAGCGCCTCGTTGACAGCGGAGACCACCAGATCCTGGAGCATCTCCACGTCCTCGGGGTCCACGGCCTCGGGCTTGATCTGGATGGAGAGGAGCTCCTTCTTGCCGTTGACCTTGGCCTCCACCACACCGCCGCCGACGCTGGCGGTGAACTCCTGGGCCTCAACGGCCTCCTGGGTGGCGTTCATCTGCTCCTGCATCTGGGCGATCTTCTGCTGCATCTCTGCCTGGCGGGCTGCGCCGGTCTGCTTCATACTGCCGCTGGTAAATCCGCGGCGGGCACTGTATCCCATAGCTGATTCTCCTTTATTTGATCTCGATGTTATCGAACTGACTGCTGAATTTCAGCAGGTTCTGCAAATTTTCCCTGGGGTCCTTTTTCGGCGGCTCCCCCACCCGCAGCAAAAGACTCACTCCGCGCCCTGCGGCAGCGGCGGCCTCCTCGGCCAGAACGCCCCGCACGCGGTCGTTGTCAATGCGGTTCAGGGTGATCTCATCCGGCGCGTAGAGGACCACCTGGTCCCCCTCCAGCACGCCGAAGCACTTGTCCAGAAACACCCGGTACATGGGGGAAAGACGGCCCTTGCAGCTCTCTGCCAGGGCGCGCCACCAGCTCCCGCCGGTCAGGCCCGAAGGCGGGGCACTCTCCGCCGGAGGGGGCGGGGCGGAAATGGCGGGCTTTAGGGCCGGGGGGGCCTGCCGGGGGGCAGGTGGCTCCTCCGGGATGTCAAAGACCCGCTGGCCCGGTTCCTCCCGCAGGGGAGGCTCCTCCGGCAGAGGGGGCACTTCCTCTTCCCGGGAGGGCGGCGGGGCCTGGGAGGGTGCCTGAGGGGCGGCAGCCGCGCTCTGGTCCACAGCGGCGCGGATGACCTGTCCCCGGGCGGCGGCCTCTTCCAGATGCCGGATGCGGGCATCCAGGGCCGTCAGGTCGCCGCAGAGGCTCTCGTCGCAAAGGCGCAGGAGGCACAGCTCTGCGTCGGTGCGGCGGTTGGCGCTGTAATAAAGGTCCGCTGCCGCTTTTTGCAGCGTGGATGCCAGGTACAAAAGGCGGCTGCCGGAAACGCCCTTCCCAAGGCGGTCCAGCGTGGCGCTGTCAAAGCCGCCGGAAAGCAGCGCCGCGCCCCCCTCCGGGGCGGTGCGCCGCAGCAAAAGGTCACGGGTCAGGGTGGAAAGCTCCGAGAGGATGGCCCCCACATCCTTTCCGCCGGAATAGAGCCGGTCCAGCAGCAGCAGTCCGCCCTGGGCGTCCCGGCTCAGGATATGCTCCATCAGCTCCGCCGTCTGGAGGTTTCCCGCAAGGCCCAGCACCTCCAAAACGGCGGCGCTGTCGATGACGCCGCCGGCGGCGGCGCACTGGTCCAACAGGGAGAGGCCGTCCCGCAGGGCGCCGTCGGAAAGGCGGCTCAGAAGCTCCGCCCCGTCGCTCTTGAGGTCGATGCCCTCCTGGAAGGCCACATACATCAGCCGTTCCTGGATGTCCCGGGGCTGGATGCGCTTGAAGGAGTAGCGCTGGCAGCGGGAGAGAATGGTAGCGGGGACCTTGTGGAGCTCCGTGGTGGCCAGGATGAACATCAGGTGGGCGGGGGGCTCCTCCAGGATCTTCAGCAGCGCGTTGAAGGCCGCGATGGAGAGCATATGAACCTCGTCCACGATATAGACCCGCTTTTTCACGTTGGCGGGGGAGTAGATGGCCTCGTCCCGCAGGGCGCGGACCTGGTCAACGCCGTTATTGGAGGCGGCGTCCAGCTCCAGAACGTCCAGAAAGCTGCCGTTTTCGATGCCCAGGCAGGAGGGGCACTTGCAGCAGGGGTCTCCCCCCACGGGGTTTTCGCAGTTGACCGCCTTGGCCAGGATCTTGGCGCAGGTGGTCTTTCCGGTGCCCCGGGTGCCGGTGAAGAGATAGGCGTGGGAGGTGCGGCCCTCAGCCACCTGCTTTTGCAGGGTCTGGGTGATATGGCTCTGGCCGATGACGTCCGCAAAGGTCTTGGGCCGCCACTTGCGGTATAAGGCCTGATACATAAAAGGCGCCTCCTCCCTCCAAAAATGCAGAATGATCCTCCGTCTGCAGCTGCGGAACCGGCGCCCTCGCGGCACATGGAACATCCCGCTTAATGCTGCTCGGTTCCCCGCCTGACA
>JAEDEN010000078.1 GCA_016293265.1 Oscillospiraceae bacterium
AAGAGAGAGCATTATGAGAGCCCCAGCGTGAAGCGCCGCAAGAAGTCTGAGGCCGCTCGCAAGAACAAGAAGCGTTATTATTGATGCGAAGAGAGTACCGCACCGTCAGGTGCGGTACTTTTATGCCTACAGGGGGTTCCCGCGCCGGTAGGGAAAAGGACATGGGAGATGGATTCCCCCCTTTACCACCTGATGCTTCCGGCGATGTCCTCTACCTCCGGCCACATGAAAAAGGCCGCGGAGAACCCCATTTCGGCTGCGATGCGCACCTTGCGGTTCAGCGTTTCGGCGTCGTCAAAGAGGACGAAGTGGGTCTCGCCGCCCCGGATGTAGGTGAAATACCGGGCGCAGAGCTCCGGGGAGAAGAACCGGGCGGAGGAGAGGGCCGTCAGGCGGCGGAATTCTTCTCCGCCAAGGGGCACGCCCTGCCCGGAGGGGCAGGGGAGGCGGAAGTCCATCCGCAGCCGCTCCACGTCCAAGGCCAGGCGGCCTCCCCTCCGGCGGGCGGCTGCGTTTTGCAGGTACTCTGAAAAATTCCCCCCTGAGATGGCGGAGCAAAGCAGCATCACAGCACCGGGGGCCGCGTCGATGTAGCGCTCCGGGAGATACAGCGTCCGCCGGGTGCGGCTGAGGGCGTCAAAGAGCTGCCGGACAAAGGCTTTCCGGTCCTCGGAGGGGGGCTTTTCAAAATCCAGCACCACGCCGCTATAGTTCCCGCGGCCGCACTCCCGGGTCACCGCCGCACACAGCGCTCCCGCGTTCCGGATGGGGTGTCCGTCGGCGTCGCTGATGGACAGCAGCCCGCCCCGGTTCTGGGGCGGCGGATTTTGCCGCAGAAGGGTGGAGTCCGGCCCGATGCGATAGGCCACATGGGAAATGGAGCGGGTGAACTTTACGGCGGCCTGCTCTCCGCCCGGGGTGACGGCAAGAAAGGTCTGCATCTTCTTTCCCCCTTGTGCATTTTCGGAAAAGCTGATATACTACCAAAGAGTATGAAACAAAGGAGCCGCCTATGCCGTTTTCCCTGACCCCTTACCGCGTGTTCGACTGCTATGCCCAGGTCACGCCGGAATATCTGAAAAGCCGCGGTGTGACGCTGCTTTTGAGCGATCTGGACTTTACCCTGGCCGCCAAGTCTACCCGCCGTCCGGACCAGCCCCTGCGGGATTGGATCGCGGAGCTGGGCCGCAGCGGAATCCGCTTCATGATCGTCTCCAATAACCGCTCCGGAACCCGGGTCACAGAGTTTTGTGCCGATCTGGGCGTTCCCTACCAGGGCCACGCCGGCAAGCCCTCCACCCGTGGATTGGAGGCCGCCATGGCCCTCTCCGGCACGGACAGGGTCCACACCGCCATGCTGGGAGACAAGCTCCTGACGGATATGCTGGCGGCCAACCGCGCCGGCGTCCTGGCCCTTATGGTGGAGCCGGTAGGCGGTGCCGTGACGGCCTGGCAGAAGGTGCTCCACGCCCTTCAGGCCCCGTTCAAAGCCCTTTCCCGGCGGAAGAGCAGGGAGACGGACTGAAAAAATTCCATAAAAATCCGCCAAATGACTGAAAAATACTTGCATTAACGGGCAACATAGGATAAAATATTTTCGGTTATTTGGCGAAAAGAAACTCAGAGAAAATGTCCTCCAGCAGGTCGTTTTCTCGCTTAAGATTTGTGAGGAGGAACATACTATGCCTACGATTACTGCCGGTGATTTCCGGAAGGGTATGATTTTTGAGATGGACGGCAAGCCCATGCTGGTCGTGGACTTCCAGCACGTCAAGCCCGGTAAGGGTGCTGCTTTCGTGCGTACCAAGTATAAGAACGTCATTACCGGTACCATCCGTGAAGAGTCTTTCAACCCCAGTGCCAAGTTTGAGCAGGTGAGCGTGGATCGCAAGGACGCCGAGTACAGCTACAACGACGGCGACCTGTACTACTTCATGGATCCCGAGACCTATGACATGACTCCCCTGAACGGCGATGTTCTGGGCGATGCCTTCAAGTTTGCCAAGGAGAACACCATGTGCAAGCTGCTGAGCTACAAGGGCACCGTGTTCACTGTGGAGCTTCCCAACTTCATGGAGCTGGAAGTCGTTGAGGCCGAGCCCGGCGTCAAGGGCGACACCGCCACCAACGTCACCAAGCAGGCAAAGCTGGAGACCGGCGCTGTCGTTCAGGTGCCCCTGTTCATCAACGAGGGCGAGAAGATCCAGATCGACACCCGCACCGGTGAGTATCTGGGCCGTGTGAAGGAGTAATCCAATCAAAGGGGGGACTTTTTCGGTCCCCCCTTTGCATCAATTTCAAGTATTGCTTTGAAAATATGAAAGGAGCAAACGAATATGGAAATCAACGAGAAGGTTGCCTATCTGAAGGGTCTGGCCGAGGGTATGGAGCTGGATACCGGCAAGAAGGAAGGCAAGCTGCTGGCTGCCATCATCGACGTTCTGGAGGATATCTCCCTGGAGCTGCTGGACCTGCAGGACCAGTCCGATGAGCTGATGGATGGCCTGGATGCTGTCAGCGACGATCTGGAGGATGTTGAGGATGTTGTCTTCGGCGAGGACGACGAAGACGATGACGAAGACTCCGAGTATTATGAGGACGACCTGGACGAGGACGAGGACTGCTACGCCACCACCTGCCCCACCTGCGAGGAGACCATCTATTTTGATGAGTCCGTTCTGGAAGAGGGCGAGGTCATCTGCCCCAACTGCGGCGAGAAGCTGGAGTTTGACCTGAGCAGCCTGGAAGAGGAAGCTGAGGAGTCCGACGAGGAATAATCCCCCTGTCAAAAAAATCCCCGGTGCATCAGCACCGGGGATTTTCTGCAGGCTGGATAGGCCGCGTGATGCGCTTGCAGCGTGAATGCCGGGAAAATGCCGCCTCCCATTATCAATGAGCTGATGCGCCCCAAGGGATGGGGAAGCCGGTGACAGGGCCTGTCATGTCTTTTCACGCAGGCTGCAAAGAGCCGCACCGATGGCGGTTGCAAAAGTGGCGTTGTCCGGGATGATATAGTGGATGCCGTAAAGCCTTTCGAAGTTTTCAAAGTTGGGCTTGGCCTGGGTCAGGGTGGTCATGGAGCCGGTAAGGATAACGGTGCGGCTGTTGCAGCACTGGGAGGCCAGCACCGTCATGGTGCCGATGGCCTGCAGTACCAAATTTACGATGCCTGCCGCCAGGTCTGCGCAGGTGGCGTCCTCCGCCAGATTGCCGAAGTTGGCCGCCGTCAGCGTGGGGTCCAGAGTGGCGGCGGGATTCTGGGTGATATCTCCGATGGTCAGGTCAACCTTGGAGAGGTCGCCTTGCTCCGCCAGCTTTTTGATCTGTCCGAAGTGCTCCATATCCACCATTTTGCGGCAGAGTCCCCCCAGGGTACCGCCTCCGATGCCGCTGCCGCAGAGATGACGCACTGTTCCGTCCTTTTCTGCCCAGAGGAAGGCCGTGCCTGTTCCCATGGTCACAACGATGCCTGCCTCCTGGCCGGAAAGGGCCAGGGCTCCGGCGCTGCTGGCGGAAAACTCATCCACACGGCAGGTGGGAAGGCCAAAAATGTCGCCCTCTGCAAAGCTGGCGCCCACGCCGGTGAGCACCACCCGCCGCACATCGCCAAGTTGCAGGCCGTTGCTGGTAAGGTAGTTGCCCAGGGCTCCGTAAAGACTGGTGAGCTGATCCTCCGCCCGGACACGCAGCATGGAGATCACACTCCCGTCGGGGCGCAGGCCTACGATCTTTGTGGTGGAGCCGCCGATATCAATGCCCAAAACAACATCCATGGATCTGTCCCTCCGTTGGAGTTCTATTTTCTCACATCATAGGGGAGAAGATGGCATTTGTCAAACCAAATTTCGGGAAAAGGCGGCAGGGATGGAAAATAAGGTGTCTTGACATTTATCATGACATTTTTGAAAAAAGATTTGCTTTTTGCAGCATAGATGCATATAATGAAATTTAGCGATATCCTACCAAAATTACTATGAGGTGCCAAAACATGAGAACGGAACAAAAGCTGAATATGACCATGCTTTGCGATTTCTATGAGCTGACCATGGGCAACGGTTATTTTCAGTCGGGATACAAAGATCGTATCACCTATTTTGACGTGTTTTTCCGAGATGTGCCGGATCGGGGCGGCTTTGCCGTGTGCGCCGGCCTGGATCAGCTGATCGAGTACATCCAGAACCTGCATTTTGACGAGGAAGACATCGAATACCTTCGCAGCAAACAGATCTTCTCGGAGGGATTCCTGGACTACCTGCGTGATTTCAAGTTCACCGGCGATATTTGGGCCATTCCCGAAGGCACGCCCATCTTCCCCCGTGAGCCAGTGGTGGTGGTCCGGGCGCCTGCCATTCAGGCCCAGTTGATCGAGACCTTCACCCTCCTGACCATCAACCACCAGAGCCTGATTGCCACAAAGGCCAACCGCATCGTCCGGGCCGCCAAGGGCCGGACCGTTCTGGAATTCGGGTCCCGCCGCGCCCAGGGCACGGACGGCGCCATCTCCGGCGCGAGAGCCGCCTATATCGGAGGCTGCGGTGGTACTGCCTGTACCATTTCCGACGAGCTCTACAACGTTCCCGCCGGTGGCACCATGGCCCACGCCTGGGTGCAGATGTTCGATTCGGAATATGAGGCATTCAAGACCTACTGCGAGATCTATCCCAATAACGCCACCCTCCTGGTGGATACCTACAACACCCTGAAGTCCGGTGTTCCCAACGCCATCAAGGCCTTTAATGAGGTCCTGAAGCCCATGGGCATCAAAAAATGCGGCATCCGGCTGGATTCCGGCGATATCGCTTATCTCACCCAGGCGGCCCGCAAGATGCTGGACGACGCCGGCTGGACCGAGTGCCAGATCTCCGCGTCCAACTCTCTGGATGAGTATATCATTCGGGACCTTCTGGAGCAGGAGGCTCAGATTGATATGTTCGGCGTTGGCGAGCGTCTGATTACCGCCAGCAGCCAGCCTGTCTTTGGCGGCGTTTATAAGCTGACGGCTGTGGAGGATGAGAATGGGACCATCATCCCCAAGATCAAGGTGAGTGAAAATGTGGATAAGATCACCAATCCCCACTTCAAGAAGGTCTACCGCATTTTTGACAAGCAGACCGGCAAGGCTGAGGCGGATTATATCACGGTCTGGGATGAGGAAGTGGATGTGTCCAAGCCTCTGGAGCTGTTTGACCCCCGTGCCACCTGGAAGCGCAAGACATATACCGACTATGTCATCAAGCCCCTGCTGGTGCCCATTTTCCAGGGCGGTAAGCTGGTCTATGAGCAGCCTGCACTGAAGGAGGTGCAGGAATACTGCAAGGAGCAGGTACAGGCCCTTTGGGCAGAGGTGAAGCGCTTTGAGAATCCCCACAATTACTATGTGGACCTCTCCCAGAAGCTCTGGGACATCAAGCAGAACCTGCTGCGTGAAGCAGCAAAATAATGTGCCGGATGGAAGGCCCCGCGGGAGTGGGGTCTTCCTTTTTTGTTAACAGAATGTTGCTTGATGGAATGGACGGCTTTTGCTATACTATAACGATAAATCCATGGCAGATCGTCAGAAAGGAGATGACCTCTGGTGCATAGCAGGCCTGCACACACGGCAGAGCGGACGGAACGGAGGATTTCTGCCGCCACCAGTATCCTCATGTGCGCGCTGACGGTAATCGCACAGATCGTCACCACACTGCTGCTGACTATATTCCTTCGGGAAAAGGCCAGCATTGTCTACGGCTTTTTGGTATTTGTCGGCGCAGTTTTTGCCATTCGGGTCTATCAGAGGCCCGGCAGCCCCTCCTATAAGCTGGTGTGGATGTGCCTGCTGCTGGCGCTGCCGGTGTCCGGGATGATCCTCTTCTGTCTTTGGGGCGGCACCCACCAGGCCAAGAGCCTGAGCCTGAAAAAGGTCTCGCCCATCCGCCTGTGGGAGAGCCAGCGCATGGACAGTGAGACCAACCTTGCCCGTCTTCGCCGCCAGTCTCCGGATTGGGGCCGCCTTGCGGGTTACCTCCAGAAGCGGGGATTTCTGCTTTACCGCAGGACAAGGGTCCACTATATCAAAAGCGGCGCGGAATTTTTTGAGGATCTTATTTCTCACCTGGAAAAAGCGGAAACCTATATTTTTATGGAGTATTATATCCTGGCGGAGGGGCAGCTCTGGGACCGCATTTTCGAGGTTTTGAAGCGCCGTGCTGCGGCGGGAGTGGAGGTCCATATCATTTTTGATGACTTCGGCAATCTGACCCGCCTCTCCGACCGTACGCTGCAGGTCATGCAGGATGCCGGCATTGAGGTGGAGGTATTCAATCCCGTTCACCGTTACGTCAGCCGCATTTATTTCAACTATCGGGATCACCGTAAGATCACCGTGATCGACGGTGAAATCGCCTATACCGGCGGCATTAATATCGGCGATGAATATGCAAACCTGGTGGAGCGCTTTGGACACTGGAAGGACAGCGGCATCCGCGTGGAGGGCGAGGGAGCCTGGGGCTTTGCTGCCCAATTCATTCAGATGTGGAAAATGATGGGCCGCACGCTGCACAATGAGGATGACTATTACCGCTCCCGGCATCAGGCGGAGGAAGGAGCCGGCTTCTGCCAGCCCTTTACGGATGGCCCTCTGAATAATCCCGATAATCCGGCGGAAGAAACCTATATTCAGCTTATCAGCTCGGCAAAACGGATGCTGTATATCACCACACCATATTATGCGGTGGAGGATTCCGTTCAGAAGGCACTTTGCATCGCAGCAGACGCCGGCGTGGATGTGCGGCTGATGATCCCCGCAATCCCGGACCATAAGATGACCTATATGGTGGCGGAGACATATTGGGGGGAACTGCTGCATCACGGTGTGAAGATTTATAAGTATACGCCCGGGTTTATCCATTCCAAAAGCGTAATGGTGGACCGGGAGGTGGCCCTGGTGGGCAGTATCAATATGGATTACCGCTCTTTCCAGCTCCATTATGAGTGCGGAGCGCTGATGTACCATATGCCTGCTGTGGAGGAACTGCTGGAGGATTTGGACCAGGTGATGGCGGTCAGCACGCCTTATACCCTGGCGGATTGGAGCAAGCGGCCCTGGTATCGCCGGGCGTTTGCGTCGGTGCTGCGGCTGGGTGCCATCTGGCTATAATGAATCCCGATAAAAGATAAGCAAAACTAATATCGAATATTAAAAAGTTGTCGAAAAGCCCTTGACAAAAGGGGAGGCATCTGGTATTCTAAGCAAGCTGTCAGGGCG
>JAEDEN010000079.1 GCA_016293265.1 Oscillospiraceae bacterium
TTACACCATGCCGCCCGAAGTGCTTTGAAAAGCCCGCCCCGGAGGGCGGGCTTTTTGGCTTTACCAGACCAGGGTGCGGAAATAATCCTCCACCGTTTCGGCGCGGCGGATCAGATCCACGCTGCCGTCCTCCCGGAGGAGGAGCTCCGCGGAGCGGAGCTTTCCGTTGTAGTTATAGCCCATGGAGAAGCCGTGGGCGCCGGTGTCGTGGATGACCAGCAGGTCCCCTATGTCGATCTTGGGCAGCATCCGGTCCACGGCGAACTTGTCGTTGTTTTCGCACAGGCTGCCGGTGATGTCATACTTGTGGTCGCAGGGCCGGTCTTCCTTGCCCATGACGGTGATGTGGTGGTAGGAGCCGTACATGGCGGGGCGCATCAGGTTGCAGGCGCAGGCGTCCACGCCGATGTACTCCTTGTAGATGTGCTTTTCGTGGAGTACCCGGGTGACCAGGTGGCCGTAGGGGGCCAGCATGAAGCGGCCCAGCTCCGTGTAGATGGCCACGTCCCCCATGCCGGCGGGCACCAGTACCTCCTCATAGGCCCTGCGGACCCCCTCGCCGATGGCGGCGATGTCGTTGCCCTCCTGCTCGGGCCGGTAGGGGATACCCACGCCGCCGGAGAGGTTGATGAAGGTGATGTGGACGCCGGTCTCCTGCTTCAGCTCCACTGCCAGGGTGAAGAGAATGCGGGCCAGGGCCGGGTAATAGTCGTTGGAGAGGGTGTTGGAGGCCAGGAAGGAGTGGATGCCGAACTCCCTGGCTCCCATGGCGGAAAGGCGGCGGAAGGCTTCGGCCAGCTGGGGACGGGTCATGCCGTACTTGGCGTCGCCGGGGTTGTCCATCACCTGGAAGCCCTCCCGGGTCTCGCCCAGAGTGAAGATGCCGCCGGGATTGTAGCGGCAGCAGATCTTTTCCGGAATGGAGCCGATGGACTTTTCCAGATAGTCCACCATGGTCAGGTCGTCCAGATTGATGATGGCGCCCAGGCGGCTGGCCTCCCGGAATTCACAGGCGGGGGTGTCGTTGGAGGAGAACATGATGTTCTCCCCGGTGATGCCGCAGCGCTCGGACATCAAAAGCTCCGTTTCGGAGGAGCAGTCGCATCCGCAGCCCTCTTCCTTCAAAACCTTCAAAATGGCGGGAGTGGGGGTGGCCTTCACGGCGAAATACTCCCGGTAGCCGGGGTTCCAGGCAAAGGCGGCCTTCAGCCTCCGGGCGTTTTCCCGGATGCCCTTTTCGTCGTAAATGTGGAAGGGAGTGGGATACTCCGCGGCGATCTGTTCCAGCTGCGCCTGAGTCACAAAGGGTATTTTCATGGGTAAAACGACCTCGAATCCAATCAAAAATCAGGGGGGGCCCCCTGTAATGCCATTTATTTTACCGGGGGGCCTTCATATTGTCAACAAATTTGCCGAAAAATGGGAGGAAAAGGACGGCGAAAAAGGCCGGCCTTGCAATTCTTCGCCCGGGGCATTACAATGATAGATACAACCACCTGATGAAAGGATGAAGCATTATGGCAACTGTGACCGTAAACGCCATGGGCGAGCAGTGCCCCATCCCTGTAGTAAAGGCCACCCGGGCCCTGCGGGAGATGAGCGGCAGCGGGACGCTGGAGGTGCTGGTGGACAACGAGGTGGCCGTGCAGAACCTGCGCCGCATGGCGGAGGGCAACAAGCTCCCCTTCCGCGCCGAAAAGCGGGGGGAGAAGGAATACGCCGTCACCATGACCGTGGATGCCCCCCTGGGGGACGCCCCAAGAGAGGAGCCGCCCGTGATTGCCTGCGCCCCCGACAGCCGTGGGGACTTTGTGGTGGCGGTGGACTGCGATACCATGGGCCGGGGCAGCGAGGAGCTGGGGAAGATCCTGATGAAGGGCTTTCTCTTCGCTGTGAGCCAGTTGGAGCATCTTCCCGGAACCATCCTCTTTTATAACGGCGGCGCCCGCCTTACCGTGGAGGGGTCCGATTCCCTGGAGGATCTGAGGGCCATGGAGGCCCAGGGAGTGGAGATCCTCACCTGCGGCACCTGCCTGAACCACTATGGCCTGACGGAGAAGCTGGCGGTGGGCGGCGTTACCAATATGTACGCCATCGTGGAAAAGCTCTCCGCCGCCTCCAAGGTCATCAAGCCGTGATCTACCTGGATAACGCCGCCACCACCCGGCCCAAGCCCCCCGGCGTCGCCGCGGCGGTGGTGAAGGCCATGGAGGAGTGGGGCAACTGCGGCCGGGGCGCCCATGAGGACGCCCTCTCCGCCGCCCGGGAGGTGTACGCCCTGCGGGAGCGGCTGGCGGCCCTGTTTGGCTGCGGGCGCGCCGACCATGTGGCCTTCACCGCCAATTCCACCCAGGCGCTGAACATCGCCATCTCCGGCCTTCTGGGGCCAGGGGACCATGTGATCTCCACGGACTGGGAGCATAACTCCGTGCTGCGGCCCCTGTACCGCCTGCGGGCGCAGGGGGGAGAGGTGGACTTCCTCCCCGCCGACAGGCAGGGACGGCTGGACTACGGAAGGCTGCCGGCCCTGCTCCGGCCCAACACCCGGGCGGTGGTCTGCACCCATGCGTCCAACCTCACCGGCGATCTGATGGACCTGGAGAAAATGGCGGATTTCGCCCACAAAAACGGCCTGCTGCTGATTCTGGACGCCTCCCAGACGGCGGGAGTTTTTCCCATTGACATGGACAGGCAGGGCATCGACCTGGTCTGCTTCACCGGCCACAAGAGCCTGATGGGCCCCCAGGGCACCGGCGGACTGTGCTTCCGGGAGGGGCTGGACATCCGACCCTTCGCCGTGGGAGGCACCGGGGTGCAGAGCTTTTTGGAGCATCAGCCGGAGGAGTATCCCACCCGGTTGGAAGCCGGGACCCTCAACAGCCACGGCCTTGCGGGCCTTGCGGCGGCCCTGGACTTCCTGGAGGAAACGAGACTGGACGCCATCCGCGCCCATGAGACAGCCCTGGCCCGCCGGTTTTACCAGGCGGTGCGGGATCTTCCCGGCGTGCGCCTCTACGGCGACTTCACCGCTCCTGAGCGGGCCCCCATCGTGACGCTGAACCTGGGGGATTATGACTCGGCGGAGGTGGCCGACGAGCTGGCGGAGCGTTTTTCCGTCGCCACCCGTCCCGGCGCCCACTGCGCTCCCCGGCTCCACCGCTGCCTGGGGACGGAGAACCAGGGGGCGGTGCGCTTTTCCTGGTCCTGGTTCAACACCGAAGAGGAGACCGACGCCGCGGCGGCGGCCCTGAAATGCCTTGCGGAGGAAGCATGAGAGAGAAGAAGCCCCGCTGCGTGATCACCTTTGCCACCACCTCTGCTGCCATGGCCATGGAGCGGTGCTGCCGGGAGGAGGGCCTTCCCGGGCGGCTCATCCCCGTGCCCCGGAGCATCACTGCCGGGTGCGGCCTCAGCTGGGCGGCGCCCCCGGAGGCAAGGGGGGCCCTGGAGGACCTGGTGGTCCGAAGGCGGCTGGAGATCAGCGGTATTTATACGGTTATCATTTAATATTATAAACTAATAAGATTATAAACTAATGTTTTAGACAGAAAGGAGCACCGGGCCGTTTCCGCCCGGTGAATGGAAGCTATGCAAGAGATGAAGAAACAGTTCCATATCCGCTGCGTCCCCGGCGACGTGGGCCGCTACTGCATCCTGCCCGGGGACCCCGGCCGGGTGGAGGCCATCGCGGCGCTCTTTGACGACGCCCATCCCGTGGCCTATAACCGGGAGTACAACGTTTGGACCGGCACCCTCCTGGGGGAGAAGGTAACGGCCTGCTCCACCGGCATCGGCGGCCCCTCCGCCGCCATCGCCGTGGAGGAGCTCCACAAGTGCGGCGCCGATACCTTTATCCGCACCGGCACCTGCGGCGGCATCGACATCAACGTGAAGTCCGGGGATATCGTGGTGGCCACCGGCGCCATCCGCTTCGAACACACCAGCACGGAGTACGCCCCCATCGAGTTCCCCGCTGTGGCGGATTTTGACGTGGCAAGCTGCCTGGCTCAGGCTACCCGGGCCCTGGGGCTGCCCCTGCATATGGGCGTGGTCCAGTGCAAGGACAGTTTTTACGGCCAGCACGACCCCGATTCCTCCCCGGTGTTCTACGAGCTGAAGAACAAGTGGGAGTCCTGGAAGCGCCTTGGCGTCAAGGCCAGCGAGATGGAGTCCGCCGCCATGTTCGTGGTGGCCGCCGCCCGCGGCTGCCGCTGCGGGTCCTGCTTCCATACCGTTTGGAACCAGGAGCGTGAGGCCGCGGGGCTGGACCAGAACATGAGCGAGGACACCAGCAACTCCGTCAAGGTAGCCGTGGAGGGGCTGAAGCTGCTGATCCAGGAGGACCGCAAGGCCGGCCGGTAAGACCGCACAAAAAATCCCCGCCGCTTTCGCGGCGGGGACTTCACTTATGTTCCGTTCAGTTTTTTCAAAATGCGCTCCAGGGCTGCCCAGTCCTCCCCGTCCAGCCGGGACAGGGCCAGTAAAAAACGCCGCCGGAAGCCATCCTCGCCGAAGGCCGTCTCGCCCAAAAAACGGGAGAGGATCTCATCCTCACTCAGGTGGGGGAACATCTCCCCCTGGCCGGTGCGCAGCCAGGTCTCATCCACCTGGAATTCCCGGCACATCAGGGAAACAACGGCGTCGATGGGCTCGTTGCGGCCCACTTCGTAGTTGGCCAGGGCGCCCCGTTTGATGCCCAGCCGGTCGGCGAATTCCTGCTGGGTAAGCCCCAGCGTGTGTCGCAGCTCCTTGATCCGTTCCCTCATGGCCAGTCCTCCTTTGATGTGTTTCCATCATATCACACACCGGGACGGGTGTCAACAAAGTTTTGCAACAAAAGCACAAAACTGGGTTGACAAATGTGATTTAGTTGCTTATAATAGCAACATAAACACAGAAAAAGAAGGTGCGTGTGATTGAAGCGAAGTGACGAAAGGGAGGGCCGCTGTGCCCTGTGCGGCCGGGTCCGGCCCGTGTATGAGGTAGAGGATGTGAACCACGCCCTCCTGGGCTGCGAAGGCTGCCTCACCATCCGGCGAAATGGGGTGGTGCAGCTATGAGCATCTTTGAACAGGAGGTTCGGGAAAAGGGGCGCATCGCCGCCGGCGCCCACCACAAAAAGCGCCGGGGCAGGGGCTGCCGCCTGCCCAGTGACTGCCTGACCCCCGGCCAGCTCCGCCGGCTCAGTGGGCCGGTGGTGACTTACCGGCTGGACGGGCCCATGCGCTGCCAGGAGCTGCTGGCCCTGCCGGAGGACCTGCGGCGGGCGTATGTGGCGCATCTGCGGGACGGCTTCCAGGTGAGCGCAAGGATGCTTGGCAGGATGCTGGCGGTGCCGGAGGCGGAGGCCGGGGCGCTGATGAAGGCCCTGGGGGTGCCTCCCGGGACGCCGGACGATGAAGCGCAGCGGCGCTGGGCGGCCTTTTGCGGGGAGGAGGACGGCCATGCAGGTATGTAACGAGTACACAAAGGACCAGTGGGAGTGGATCTGGGACCGGTTTTGTGAGGGATATACCCTGAGGGAGCTTTCCGGGTTTTTGTATCTCCACCACGAGACCATCCGCCGCCGCTTCCAGCGGATGGGCCGCAGGCCCCTTGACCGGAGGGAGCTGCCGCCCCTGTCGGAGCGCCGGGAGGAGTTCCGGGCCCTGGAGGAGCCGCGATGCCTGTGAAAGGGGAGATGATGGCCCTGCTCACCCGCCCGGCCGGGCTGGAGGAGGCACTGCGGGCGGCGGAGCTGGAGACGGGGCGCCGTCTGGAGCGGTGCGAGCACCTGGTGGCCCATTACGGCGGCGGAACGGCCGGCCGCCCCCTGGCCGATGCCCGGGACGAGGCTGCCGCGGCCTACTCCGACGCCCTGGAGGAACAGCGCCGCCTGGAGGAGGCGCTGCGGGCGGCGGAGGCGGAAGTGGAGGCCTTCCTGGGGGAGGTTCGGAGGGGCTGCGCCTTTCGGGACTACTGCCTGCTGCGCAGCCGCTATCTCCTGCGGCGCACCTGGCCCCGGGTGCGCCGGGACATGGAGGAGACCTTCGGGAGGACGGTGGCCCAGCGTACCGTCCACTACTGGCACCGCGCCGCCTTGGGCCGGGCAGAGGCGGTGTGGGAGGGGGGGGAATCTTCCGCCCCCGGAGGGCATAGACTATAGGACAGGCTGAACAAAGGAGGGCGACCCCATGAGAAAAAGACAAGACCTGCGCCAGAGCATAGCCGTTTCGGCGGCCCTGCTGGCAGTGCTGTTCCTGCTGCCCCTGCTTTGCATCCCGCCGGCCCGGGAGGCGCTCTTCGGCCATGAGGACGATGTGGACGAGACGGAGCGCCCTCCCTTTCAAAGCGGAGAGGCGGACGGGAGGCGGATACTGCGGGTGCTGACGGGGGAGACGGTGACGGAAATGGACCTGGGGACTTATCTTGTGGGCGTGGTGCGGGCGGAGATGCCCGCCTCCTTTGAACTGGAGGCCCTGAAGGCCCAGACCGTGGCGGCCAGAACCTATACCCTTTATCAGATCGCCGGCGGCTCCCACCATGAAAACGCCGACATCTGTACGGACCACACCTGCTGCCAGGCCTATCTGACGGAGGAGGCCGCCCGGGCCAATTGGGGCGACCAGGCCGACGTCTGGGAGGACAAGGTGGAGCGGGCGGTGAAAGAAACGGACGGAGAGGTGATCCTGTACGGGGGGCAGCCCATTCTGGCGGTGTTCCACTCCGCCTCGGCGGGGCTGACACGGGCGGCGGGAGAGGTGTGGATGGAGGACCTTCCCTACCTGCAGGCGGTCTCCTCGCCGGAAGAGGGGGAGGCCATCCCCAACTACTACAGCCGTGTGACCTTTACCGCGGCGGAGTTCCGGGAAAAATTCCTGGCGGTCCATCCCGAGGCCGACTTTTCCGGAGAGGTCTCCACCTGGCTGACGGGGGCGGTGACGGACAGCGCCGGCAGCGTGTCCACGGTGAACGTGGGAGGTGTGAGCATGAAGGGGAGCCAAGTGCGCTCCGTTTTGGGCCTGCGCTCCGCCTGCTTCACCTGGGAGACGGAGGGGGACCGCATCACCTTTTATGTCACCGGCTACGGCCACGGTGTGGGGATGAGCCAATACGGGGCCAACGCCATGGCGAAAAACGGCGCGGACCACCGGGAGATCCTGGCACATTATTATACCGGTGTGGAGATATCGGGGATGGAAGAGGAGGACTTAACGGCTGATACGCCCAATTGACCGGC
>JAEDEN010000080.1 GCA_016293265.1 Oscillospiraceae bacterium
AACCGGGGAATCAGGGTTTTGCAGACCCTTGCCTTACCACTTGGCTATGTCACCACAGGGTACATTTATATGATATGCAACTTTTCAAAAAAGTCAACATTTATTTTTAACGAAAAAGCCCACAGGATTCTGTGGGCTTTTTCATCTGGAGCGGGCAACGAGGCTCGAACTCGCTACCTCCACCTTGGCAAGGTGGCGCTCTACCAGATGAGCTATGCCCGCATATGGTGCCCAGAGCCGGAATCGAACCAGCGACACGGGGATTTTCAGTCCCCTGCTCTACCAACTGAGCTATCTGGGCATGTCTTTTCCCGCGCCTGAAGGGGCGCGGCGGGGAATTTCAACCCCATGTACACTCAAAGGCGGAATACGCCTTTAAGAGATGGCGACCCGGAACGGGCTCGAACCGTCGACCTCTAGCGTGACAGGCTAGCGTTCTAACCAACTGAACTACCGGGCCATAATAACTTGGTGGGAACAACTGGACTCGAACCAGTGACCCCCTGCTTGTAAGGCAGGTGCTCTAACCAGCTGAGCTATGCTCCCGCATCGTCGCCGTCAGACGACAAAAGTTATTATACGCACGGCCACCCCTTTTGTCAACACTTTTTTGAATTTTTTTATCTCTTTTTTCGCGTTTTTTCCAACAGCCCCTCCAGCTCCTCCCTGGAGAAATGCTGGACGCTGTCACAGAAGCGGCAGGTAAGGGTAGCCTCCCCCTGCTCGCCGATCATAGCCCGCAGTTCCCCGGGGCCGAGGCTGATGAGAGCCCGCTCCATCCGCTCCCGGCTGCAGAAGCACCGGTAGGAAATGGGGCTCTTTTCCAGAATCTCCAGGTCAAAGTCCCCCAGTACCCTGCGGAGCATGGCTTCGGGGTCGTCATTTTCCGTGAGGATGGAGGAAACCTGGCCTGCGGCCATGATGCTGCCCTCCACCTTGCTGATGACATCCTCGCCGGCGCCGGGCAGGAGCTGGATAAGATAGCCGCCGGCGGAACGCACGCTCTGGTCCCGGTCCACCAGCACCCCCAGGCCACAGGCCGTGGGGATCTGCTCCGACTCCACAAAATAAGCGGCCAGGTCCTCGGCGATCTCGCCCCCCAGGAGGGCCACGCTGCCCACATAGGGTTCTTTCATATGAAGGTCACGGATCACAGTGAGGGTACCATCACAGCCCACGGCCCCGCCGACGTCCAGCTTGCCGTCTGCGCGCAGGGGAAGATCCACCTGGGGATTGTCCACAGTACCCCGGACGTTGCCCTCGCTGTCGGACACGGCCAGAATGGTGCCAAGAGGGCCGCCGCCCTTGATCTGCAGCGTCAGGCTGCTGCCCTCCCCCTTGAGGGCGTTGCCCATCATGGAACACGCCGCCAAGGTGCGGCCCAGGGCCGCCGTGGCCACAGGCAGGGTCTTATGAATTTGCCGGGCCCGCTCCGTCAGGTCCCGGGTGGACACCGCCACCGCCTTCACGCAGCCGTCCTTGGAAATCGCTCGTACCAACTGGTCGGTCATGGGTCTTTGTCTCCTTTAATATCCGTCGTCACTTTTTGCAATGGAAGATCAGCCGCGCCTCCCCCTCTTTGGGTGCGCGGCGGCTGAGATCACCGGTCACCTTTACGTCGGAAAAGCCTGCGTCATGCAGGAAAGCCCGCAGTTCCTCTTCCGACCAGGCCCGCTCCCGGTGCTCCTCAAAGTCCCGCTGCCAGGCGCCGTCGGGGCGCAGGCGGAACAGATCCACCTGGTAGGTGCAGATCTTCGTCTTCTCGGAGAAGAAGGTGCGCCACACACAGTAGCTCTCCTCCGTCTCGTCGGTATACAGTTCTCCGTCCATGGAGTGGAATTTTTCCGGGGAGTTCACGTCGAAGATGAACTGCCCGCCTTCCTTCAGCCACCGGTACACCCGGCGGAAGGTCTCCCGGATGTCCCGCTCCCGGGTCAGGTAGTTCAAGGAGTCGACAGTGGAGATCACGGCGTCCACCGGCTCCACCAGGCGCAGCCGCGGCATGGACTGGTGCAAAAACATGGGCGGGGATTCCAGCTCCGCCGCCTTCTGCATCCCCTCTGTCAGCATTTCAACAGAGGCGTCCGTGGCCAGCACCCGGTAGCCCCGTTCGGCAAGGAGGCAGGCCATGGTACCGGTACCGCAGGCAAGGTCCAGCACCGTCCCCACGGGGATGGCGCTTTTCCGAAAGCAGCCCTCCAGATAATCCGCCCGCTTTTCATAAGCGGCGTCTGTCATCAGGCCATCGTAGCTGGCGGCCAGCGCGTTGTAGCTGCTCATTCCTTTTCAGGCTTGATCCGGGCGAAGAGCTTCTCATAGGCGCCGGTGCCGTAGCTCAAAGAGCGGTTTACCCGGCTAATGGTGGCGCTGGAAGCGCCAGTGCGCTCCAGAATGTCGTTGTAGATCATACCATCGTGCAGCAGCGAGGCCACCTCAAAGCGCTGCTCCATGGAGCGAAGCTCAGACACGGTGCAAAGGTCCTGGAAAAAGTCGTAGCACTCCTGCTCGTCCTTGAGCTGCATGATGGCCTTATAGAGCTGGTCGCTCTTTTCTTTTTTTCCGATCTTAACCATATCAGGCACCCTTTCTGGGATCGTTCCAGCATAATTTGCGCCGGGTCCTCCCGCGCTCTTGTATTTTAACACTATAGTGTATAAAAGTAAAGGGGCCCAATCATTAAATTTTTGTGACACACCGTTCCGGCGGGCCCGGCATAGGCTGAAACAGATAATTTGAAAAGGGGGACGCTCATGGAAGGATGCCCGCTGCACACCAAGCCCTTTACTCTGGAGCGCACATGGGACGTGGACGGCGTGCCGGTATTGGCCGCCGCGGTCTCCCTGCCCTGGCCGGAGGCCGCGGACCGCGTCTCCCGGCGTATCCGGCGGTATTACCAGCTCCAGGGGCGCTCCTTTCTGCGCTACTGCGAAAAGCTGCTCTTCCCCCAGGCCAGGGCGGCCTACCAGGCGGCCCTGGCCTCCAGCGGACCGCTGCCGCTGTGGCGGGCGGAGCTGGACTACCATGTGACCTACAACGAAGGCGGCTTCTGGAGCCTTTACACCCAGTCCCGGGAGGTAACGGAGGAAGGCCCCCTCCTTACCCGCCGGGGGGATACCTGGGACCTGGCGGAGGGCTGTCCCGTACCCCTGTCCCGCTTTTTCCACAGGCGGAGCGGTTGGCGGCGCCTCCTCCTTCAAACCGCCGCCACGGAGATGGAACGGCGGGCCCGGGCGGGACGCAGCCGCTACCGGGAGGACTGGCGCAGACAGCTGCGCCGCAGCTTCAACCCCCGCAACTACTATCTCACGGAGGAGGGCCTCGCCTTCTTTCTGCCCATGTACGCCGTCTCCGGCGCCGGAGAGGGGATCCCCACCTTCCTCCTGCCCTGGAGAGAGGGCGGGCCATGTCCGCCGGAGGCCGGCGGCTCCCCCGAGCGTTCCCGGCCCTCATAGGGCACGCATCCGCATGACCGCAAAAGCCGCCGGCCCCCATAGGGGCCGGCGGCTGAAACGGTATCTAAAATTACTTTTTGGAGAGCGTCCTCTCGTCCGCTTCCTTGACGGACTTCACCACCATCTTCGTCAGGGCGAAAAGAGCGATGGCATTGGGAATGACCATGAGGTTGTTGAACATATCGGTCAGCTCCCAGACCAGGTCGTTGGACATCACCGTTCCCAGGAACACAAAGGCCATGGCGATGACGGAATAGACTACGGCAGCCTTCTTACCGAAGAGGTAGATCACGTTCACCTTGCCGAAGAGGTTCCAGCTCAGGATGGTAGAGAAAGCGAAGAAGAGCAGGCAGACGGCCACGAAAATGGCACCGAAGCTCTCGCCAAAGACGCTACCGAAGGCCGTCTGAGCCAGGTTGGCCTTGTTGAGGACGGTGCTGGCGGCAGCGGCGCCGCAGTCATGAAGGGGGCCGCCCTCCGCATAGAGGGTGGAGATGATGACAAGGGCGTTGAGGGTCAGGACCACGAAGGTATCAATGAACACGCCGATCATGGCCACCACGCCCTGGTCATGGGGATGGGCCACGTTTGCCTGGGCGTGGGCATGGGGGGTGGAGCCCATACCGGCCTCATTGGAGAACAGGCCGCGCTTTGCGCCCTGGCTGACGGCGGCCTTGAGGGCAGCGCCGAAGGTACCGCCGATGATGGCCTGGGGCTGGAAGGCATACCGGAAGATCATGGCGAAGGTAGCGGGGACATAGCGGATGCGGACTGCCAGGATCACCAGGCCGCCCAGAAGGAAGATGGCTGCCATCACAGGCACCAGCTTCTCGGTGACGGCGGCCAGGCGCTGCACGCCGCCGATGAAGATGAAACCGCATACCACTACCAGAATCACACCCACGATCCAGGCGGGGATGCCAAAGGCGGCCTCCATGTTGGAGCCGATGGAGTTGGATTGCACCATGCAGCCCATGAAGCCCAGGGCCAGGATGGTGGCCACAGCGAAGAAGGTGGACAGGAACTTGCCGAAGCCGCCCTTGAAGGCGGTGGTGATATAGTAGACGGGGCCGCCGTGGATGGTGCCGTCCTTGTCCACCACCCGGGTCTTGAGGGCCAGGGTGGCCTCCGCGTAGATGGTGGCCATGCCGAAGAAGGCGATGACCCACATCCAGAAGATGGCGCCGGGGCCGCCGGCCAGGATGGCGCCGGAGGCGCCCACGATGTTGCCGGTACCCACCTGAGCGGCGATGGCGGTGGCCAGAGCCTGGAAGGAGCTCATGCCGCTCTCCTGCCTGCCGCCCCGCAGCTTCAGGTTACCGAAGACCTTCTTCATGCCCTCGCCGAAGCAGCGGATCTGGATGAAACGGGTCTTGATGGAATACCACAGGCCCACCGAAACCAGCAGGAAAATCAAGACGTAGTTGGAAAGATAGGTATTGATGTCACAGACCTTGGGGTACAGGAACGCTTCCAGGGATTCAATCATAGTTTCTTCCTCCTAAAATAAAACGGAACAGCCGATGCTCGGCTGCTCCGGAAAAGAAAGCGCGTACGACGCCCAGGCTCCCGCCCGGGCGGCCTACTCTGTCCTTTTACCTGAGAGATTCAGCGGCGGACGCCGCCTTGCACCTTCGGTACTCATGTAAAATGAGCTTCTCCAGAGCCACATCCATTCTTAGTCCCCACCCGCTTTACCGGGCACCTGAGAGTTTCACTCCTTCGGCAGGCACAAGGCCATTTCCCTAAGAACTTCGTTTGCCGTTTTGAAATTGTGGTACTACCTTACCATGTTAAAGCAAGGTTGTCAACGTTTTTGTGCACATTTCGCGGGCATTTTCGTTTGACAGGCGGACGGGCCCGCCTGTCCCGGCAAAACGGCGCGGGGCGGATGGCCCCGCCCCGCGTATCCGCTCAGATCCGTTTTCTGATCTCCGCGCCCATTTCCCGGCAGCCCACCAGGATGGTGCCCTCCTGCCAGATATCGCCGCAGCGCAGCCCGGCGGAGAGGGTCTCGTCCACGGCCCGCTCAATATCGTCGGCCTCAGCGGCCATGTCGAAGCTGTAGCGCAGCATCATGGCAGCAGCCAGAATGGTGCCGATGGGGTTGGCCTTGTCCTGTCCGGCGATGTCCGGGGCGGAGCCGTGGATAGGCTCGTACAGTCCCCGGGTGCCCTCCCCCATGCTGGAAGAGGGGATCATGCCGATGGAGCCGGTGATCTGGCTGGCCTCGTCGGAGAGGATGTCGCCGAAGAGGTTCTCCGTCACCACCACGTCAAACTGGCTGGGGTCCCGGACCATCTGCATGGCGGCGTTATCCACGTACATATGGCGCAGCTCCACGTCGGGGTACTCTGCCGCCACTTCCGTCACCACCCGGCGCCACAGCCGGGAGGTATCCAGCACATTGGCCTTGTCGATGGAGGTGACGCGCTTTCTTCTCCTGAGGGCCATATCGAAAGCCACGCGGGCGATGCGGCGGACCTCATGCTCGCTGTAGGCCATAATGTCGGTGGCCTTCTGCTCGCCGTCCACAGTCTCGGTTTTGTGCTCTCCGAAGTACACGCCGCCGATCAGTTCCCGCACCACCACAAAGTCGATGCCTTTTGCGGCAATGTCGGCGCGGAGAGGACAGGCATCCGCCAGATCGCGGAATACCCGGGCCGGGCGCACGTTGCTGTAAAGGCCCATGGCGCTGCGGAGCTTCAAAAGGCCCCGCTCCGGCCGGTTTGCGGGGGGCTGGCTGTCCCACTTGGGACCGCCTACCGCTCCCAGCAGCACACTGTCGGAGGCCAGGCAGGCCTCCAGGGAGGACTCCGGCAGGGGGACGCCGAAGGCGTCGATGGCGTTACCGCCCATGGGTGCCTCCGTATAGGTAAAGGTGTGGCCGTACTTGTCAGCCACGGCGGAGAGCACCGCAATGGCCTCCCCCACGATCTCGGGGCCGATGCCGTCGCCCCGGATGACGGCGATGTTCTTCTTCATTCTTCCGCCTCCTTGGAGGCCAGAGAGGCCATCAGGCCGCCCTTTGCGATCATGTCCTTGATGAAGGGCGGGAAGGGCTCAGACTGATAGGTCTCGCCCCGGGTAAGGTTGGTAATCAGGCCGGTGTCAAAGTCCACGGCCACCTCGTCCCCTTCCCGGATCCCCGCCGCAGCGGCAGGGCACTCCAGAATGGCCAGGCCGATGTTGATGGCGTTGCGGTAGAAGATGCGGGCGAAGGTAGCGGCGATGACGCAGGAAATGCCGCTGGCCTTGATGGCGATGGGGGCGTGCTCCCGGGAGGAGCCGCAGCCGAAGTTGGCCCCGGCCACCATGATGTCGCCCTCCTTCACCCTGGCGGTGAAGGAGGCGTCGATGTCCTCCATGCAGTGGGCGGCCAGCTCCTTGTGGTTCTGGGTGGCCAGGTACCGGGCTGGGATGATGACGTCGGTATCCACGTGGTCGCCGTATTTATGTACAAAGCCTTTGACTTCCATAATATATCCTCCTTTCGCCGCGCGCCGCGGCGAAGATTGAAATCATTTTGTCAGGACATGTGCCTGACAAAAATACTTTGACTCAGACTCAGCCGCCTTGGGCGGCGTTCACC
>JAEDEN010000081.1 GCA_016293265.1 Oscillospiraceae bacterium
CATTTGACTCTGCGGCGGACGGTCCGGCAGACACCATAATACCGAAGGCAAAAAAAGAAAAAGTCCTGTAACCGTTACAGTTACAGGACTTTTGTCTGGTGGAGATAAGCGGGATCGAACCGCTGACCTCTTGAATGCCATTCAAGCGCTCTCCCAGCTGAGCTATACCCCCAGGCCGTTCCGAATCGGAACATTTAAGAGTATAGCAGGAAAGGCATACTTTGTCAACACTTTTTTTGAAAAGTGTCGAAAAATATTTTATTGGTCCACCTGGTTGTCCTTCAGCAGAATCTGCATGATGGCATGGTAGGTCTGCTCCGGGGCCTGGCGGAACCGGTTTTGCAGCATCTTGGCCATATCCTCCCGAATTGCCATGAGTTTGAGCGTCATGATATTGCCTGCGTCATCGTCCAGGGAGAGGTTCACTGTATATGTGCCGTTGGGGCGCTTCTCATAGGAGGCGCGTACCTGGCTCTTGCGGCGCAGCTTCCGGTTCCAGACCTCCAGATTTTTGTCGCAATCCAGACGGACGGAGTAGGCAAGGCTGCTCTCGCAGATCTGGCTGTTGCGCAGGCCCTTATCCGTGATGGCATACAGCCCATCCCGGCTCAGCGTCAGGTGCTCCGTTTTCACAAGATCGTCCAAACACTCCGAAAAATCAAAATAATCCACGCCATCATCGCACATGGCAAGATCCCAGATCACATCAAAGGCCACCGGCTCGATGAGTCGGGCAGTGATATAAAGAATCAGGAACTTCAGCTCCAGCTTATCGTGGATAAAACCATGACTTTCCATAAAGCACCTCCGGCACCGTCTGTTGATTTGATTTATTATACCTTATTTTCTCCGTGAATGTATAGGGGGAAAATCGAAAAATGACGGATTTTGCCTTGACGCTCTCCCCCGTCGGCGGTATCATGGATGCAGAACGATGAAGGAGGACGGCGGCGAAATGAAAAAGCGGATCGTTTTGATACTTCTGGCGGCCTGTATGGTGCTCACTCTTGCCGGATGCGGAGAGAAGGAGGCTCCCCATGCGGCTGCGTCATCCCCTGTTGAAGAGCCTGTCACACCGCCTCCCCCCGAACCGGAATCTGAAGAACCGGAGCCGGTGCCGGATCCGGAGCCGGTGCCCGGCGGCACGAACCCGCTGACGGGCCTTCCCATGGAAGAGACATATGAAAACGACCGCCCCGTGGCGATCATGCTCAACAACCTGAAAACCGCCCAGCCCCAGTTGGGCGTCTCTCAGGCGGACATCATCTATGAGATCCCCGCCGAGGGCGACATCACCCGGATGGTGGGCGTCTTCCAGAGTCTGGAGGGTGTGGGGACCCTGGGCAGCGTCCGTTCCGCCCGCCCCTACTATCTGGAGGTAGCTTTAGGCCACGATGCGCTGTACGTCCACGCCGGCGGCAGCCCGGCGGCTTATGAGGATATCGCCGCCTGGGGCGTTGCCAATATGGACGGCGTCAACGGCGGCAGCGACGCCAAGATCTTCTGGCGGGACGCGAACCGGAAGTCCTCCATGGGCTATGAACACAGCCTTGTGACCTCCGGCGAGAAAATTACGGAGTATCTGGAAAAGGGCACTTACCGCAGGACTCACAAGGACGGCTTCTCCTATCCCCAAACCTTTGTGGAGGACGGCACCCCCGCCGGCGGCACCAGCGCAGAGCACATCAAGCTGGCCTTTACCAGATATAAGACCGGCCTTTTTGACTATGACGCCGAAAGCGGCCTTTATATGGTGAGCCAGTACGGCAGCCCCTATACCGACGGCAACACCGGCGAGCAGGTGGGCGTGACGAACGTACTGGTTCTGGAAACCGCCATTTCCAAAATTCCGGGTGACACAGAAGGCCGGCTGAAGGTACAGATGACCGGCAGCGGCAAGGGAACCTTCTTCTGCGGCGGCAAGGGTGTGGAGATCCAGTGGAGCAAAGCGGACCGCAACAGTCCCTTTGTCTACACGCTCTCCGACGGCACTCCCCTGTCCCTGGGCCAGGGCACCAGCTATGTCTGCATCACAACGCCCAAGACCAGCTCCCTCAGCATCACATAAGCCAAAGCAGCGCACCCTGCCCGGGCGCGCTGCTTTTTTCACCTCCCGGACCGGGGCGCATACACTGGATTGAAAGAGAGATTCTTTCATCCAGCTACTTATTTAGGAGGTATTACAATGCCTGAGAAAGTCATGCCCGGTCCCGTCGAAGGCCCCGACGGCATCCGCGAGGCAGTGTGTATTCATACCAGGAAGATTTATGATTCCTGCCGTGATAAAGACTGCATCGAGGACCTTCGTTTCTACCCCAAGCTGCAGTATGTGGACGTCATCAACCGTGCCCTTTCCGTGAAAGGCGGCAGCGCCAAGCTGCTGTATGTCTATGTGGATGTGGAGCCCGTCAGCTTCAACCGCGGATTCTACAGCGTGGATATGCGCTTTTTCTACGCCGTGACCCTGCAGGCCTATCTGAGCTCCCCCGCCCCCGTTTCGGTGGAGGGCCTGTGCGTCTTTGACAAGCGGGCCATTCTCTTCGGCAGTGAGGGCAGCGCCAAAATCTTCTCCTCCGAAGCCCGCACCGGAGAGCCGGATATGCAGCTAATGCGTAAATCCAACCTCCCTGTGGCCGTGGTGGAAGCGGTGGAACCGCTGATCCTGGACGCCCGGCTGGTGGACCACTGCGGCCGCCGGGAGTGCGACTGTGACCTCTGTGAGGTGCCCAGCTTCGTCAGCAGCTGCTTCAACGGCGAGCTTTCCAGCGGAGACGAAAACCGCCGCATCTATGTCACCCTGGGGCAGTTCTCCATCGTCCGCCTGGAGCGGGATTCCCAGCTCCTGGTGCCGGTGTACGACTACTGTATGCCGGAAAAGGAATGCTCCTGCGACACCGGCCACACCAACGAGGACCCCTGCGGCATCTTCCGCAACATCGGCTTCCCGGTAGGGGAATTTTTCCCGCCCAACACCATCACCACGCCGGAGAATTACGATAACGTCAAATGCTGCTTCTGCGGCAAATAAAGCCACCGGCCCGGAGAACACTCCGGGCCGGTTTTTCACGCAGGATTCAGCCGATGCCGCCGGCAGTCGTGGCCCCGAGGATCAGCACCAGGATGGTCACGCCGCAAAACACATATCTGGCCATGGGATAGAACCATCTGCCGAGGGGCTTTTTCCGGGCAAGATTGACCTGCTCCAGCACAAAGTCCTTTCTGCACACCCAGAAGAACATGATGGCCGCCAGCATGGCCCCCAGGGGGCAGATGTAGATGGAGCATACATCCATCCAGTCGGAAACGATCGGTGCGATGGCAAGGCCCACACCGATGCCGGCAGCGCCGATGATGCCAACAGCCACGGGGCGCTTGAGACGGAACAGCTCCTGGAGGGTGGCCGTAGGCGCCTCGAAGAGGTTCACCAGGGAGGTGAGGGCCGCAAAGGACACCGCCGTGAAAAACACCACCAGGATCAGACTGCCGCCGGGGATGGCGCGCAGAACGTTTGGCAGGAAAATAAACATCAGGCCGGGGCCGCCTTTGCTGAGCTGCTCCCCTGCCACCGCCATGGCGGGGATGATGACAAGGGCTGCCAGCAGCGCCGCGCAGGTGTCGAAAAAGGCCACCATTTTGGCGTCAGCGGGAACGTTGGAATCGTTGCTGAGGTAAGAGCCATAGATCAGCGTGCCGTTGCCGGCGATGGAAAGGGAGAAAAAGGCCTGGCCCAGGGCATAGACCCAAACCATGGGATCCAGCAGGCCCCTGGGGTCCAGAACGAAGATGTATCGGTAGGCCTCCGCCGCGCCGGGAAGGCGGAAGATATAGATGGCAAGGCCGATAAACAGCAGGAAAAACAGGGGCATCATCACCTTGTTGGCCTTCTCAATCCCCCGACCAATACCAAAGGCCATGATGACGATGGTAACTGCCATCCCCAGCACCTGCCAGGCGGGATTCGTAAGGGCGGTGGCTTCAAAGGTGGCGGCAAACTCTCCCACGTCCGTCATGGCCATCAGCTTGCCGGTCAGAGAGAGGTAAAAATACTTGAAGATCCAGCCCACCACCACGGAATAGCCGATGGCAAGCGCCAGGGAGCCCGCCACCGGGATCAATCCCAGAGCTTTGCCGGGCTTTTCCGTGCCCCAGCGCTGCTTCGTGGCAAAGCCGAAGGCGTGGATCGGGCCGGAGCGGGTGGCGCGGCCAAAGGACATCTCACCGATGACGCCGGTGGAGGCGATAATGACCACAAATATGAAATACGGGATCAAAAACGTGGCGCCGCCATAGGCCGAGACCCGGGCCGGAAACAGCCAGATATTTCCCATGCCCACAGCCGAACCGATACAGGCCAGGATGAACCCCCACTTGGAGCCCCAGGAGTCACGCTTGGTACGATGTTCCATAGTGAACACCCTCCTTCACCGAAATGTGTTGATGTAGAAATCATGATACCACATTTTCCCGGAAAAGGCAAATACAGCCCTGGGAAAGTTCCAATTTACTTCAGGTTCCGCCAGTCTAAGCTCCGGCATTTTCGCCAAAGGCCTGAAAACGGCGCCTGTAATGAAGGGTATCCTGCCCTTTTCCTGGATCACAGCCCTGAAAACGGGGCCGTGATTGTCCGGAACAGAGTCAAGGAAATCTCCAACGAATTTTAAAGACACGCAAGCCGGCATCTTAAAGAAAAAGGACGCGCTTACCGCGCGTCCTCTTTGATTTGCTTTCCCGGGATGCTTTATGCCTGGGCATGGCCGGTGGCGTAAATAACGTCCACCACGCGCTGGGCCAGGGTCTGGCACAGCTCCTTGCTCTGGGCCTCCACCATCACGCGGATGAGGGGTTCCGTACCGGACTCCCGCACCAGAATGCGGCCGGAGCCGCCCAGCTCGGCGGCCACATCCTCCACCGCCTTTTGCACGGCAGGCTCGGCCTGGGCAGCAGCCTTATCCTTCACCCGGACGTTGATGAGCACCTGGGGATAGATCTCCACCGGCTCGGCCAGCTTGGAAAGGCTCTGCTTCTTGGCCAGCATGACCTCCATGACCTTCAGGGCGGTGAGGATTCCGTCGCCGGTTCGGGCGTACTTGGAGAAGATGATATGGCCGGACTGCTCACCGCCGATGCGGTCCCCATGGGCGACCATATGCTCATAGACATATTTGTCGCCCACCTTGGTCTTGGCATAGTCGATCCCCGCATCGTCCAGCGCCTTATAGAGGCCGAAATTGCTCATGACGGTGGTGACCACCTTGTTGTTCACCAGCTTCCCCCGCTCCTTCATATAGCGGGCATAGAGGTACATGATCTTGTCGCCGTCCACCAGAGCGCCGTTTTCGTCCACGGCAAGGCAGCGGTCCGCATCGCCGTCAAAGGCAAAGCCCACATCCATGCCGTTTTCCTTCACATACTTCTGCAGGCCCTCAATGTGGGTGGAACCGGCGTCCAGATTGATGTTCAGGCCGTCGGGCCGGTTGTTGATGACATGGACATCGGCGCCCAGCGCGGCGAAAATATGGGGGGCGATGTTCCAGGAGCTGCCGTTGGCACAGTCCAAGGCCACACGCTTGCCCTTAAAGGAATACATGGCAAGGGAGATCAGGTAGCCCATATAGCGGTTGCGGCCGGCGCTGTGGTCGATGACGGCGCCCACCTGGTCCCCGGAGGCCATGGGCAGCTCATCCCAGCGGCTGCCATCCACTTCCAGGTGGCCGTCCAGGAAATCCTCCACCAGGGCGATAGTGGCCTCATCCATCTTCTCGCCCTCCCGGTTCATCAGCTTGATGCCGTTGTCATAGAAGGGGTTGTGAGAGGCGCTGATCATCACGCCACAGTCAAAGCCGTCCGTCCGGGTCACGTAGGAAACGGAGGGAGTCGTGGTAACGTGGAGCAGATACACATCCGCGCCGGAGGCGGCCATGCCTGCGCTGATGGCATATTCCAGCATATAGCTGGAGCGGCGGGTATCCTTGCCCACCGCGATCTGGGCGCGGTGCTGGCGGCTGTAGTACCAGCCCAGGAAACGGCCGATCTTATATGCGTGCTCAGCGGTGAGTCCCTCACCGGCCTTGCCGCGGAATCCATCTGTGCCAAAATATTTACCCATATCGGAATCCTCCTTGCGCCGGTGGAACCGGCGTTTCTAATAATCACGCGGCGCAGCGCCGCAATTTTCCCTGTAAAAGCGGGTCACGGAACAAGGACCCCCTGAACCGGCGAAACGGCAGCCGGTCAAGGCGGCCCTTTTGCGGTACTATTATATACCGCAGGTTTTGCCCTTTGCAAGTTCTTTGACGCCGGGGGCGCCATGGTCACAAAAGTTTTACATTTTCGCCCCTCTCCATCCCCCGGGGCTTGCCTTTCCTCCTCAGGGCTGTTATAATACGCATTTGTGCAGAAAATACGGAAAAAGGGATGGAACCTATGGAATTGAAGGAACTGTATGAGACCCTCGGTGTGAGCCGGGAGGTCTATGAATTCGGCCAGCAGACCCTGGCCTCTCTCAAGGAGCGCTTTGAGGGCATTGACCGGGTGGCGGAGTACAACCAGGCCAAGGTCCTTGCCGCCATGCAGAAAAACAGGGTGAATGCCACCCATTTCGCCGCCACCACCGGCTACGGCTACGATGATGAGGGCCGCGACAATCTGGAGCGGGTCTATGCCGACGTGTTCCACACGGAGGCCGCCCTGGTGCGTCCCCAGATCACCTGCGGCACCCACGCCCTGACGGTGGCCCTTTCCGCCAACCTCCTGCCCGGGGACGAGCTGCTCTCCCCCGTGGGAGCCCCCTACGACACCCTGGAGGAGGTCATCGGTATCCGGGAGAGCAAATGCTCCCTGAGGGAATACGGCGTCACCTATGCCCAGGCCGACCTGAAGGCCGACGGCAGCTTTGACTACGACGCTATCCGCGCCGCTATCAACCAGCGCACCAAGCTCATCACCATCCAGCGCTCCAAGGGCTATGCCACCCGCCCCACCTTCTCCGTGGAGCAGATCGGCCAGCTCATCGCCTTTTGCA
>JAEDEN010000014.1 GCA_016293265.1 Oscillospiraceae bacterium
GCCTGTTCTATACGGAAAATGAGACGGGCGGCGTGACAGCCCACATCCTGCTGCCGCTGAAGGAGGAAACGAAATGAAGAAACTGCGCGTGCTTTTGGTGGATGATGAGATCATGATCCGCGAGGGCTTCAAGCGGCTCTTTGACTGGGAAGCCCACGACTGCCAGGTGGTGGGCGAAGCCGCCGACGGTATGGAGGCACTGGCAAAAATCGACGCTCTCCAGCCGGACATCGCCATTATGGACATCAACATCCCCATCATGAACGGACTGAAGGTCATTCAGATGTCCCGGCTCAAGCACCCGGACACCGCCTTTGTCATCGTGTCCGGCTACGACGATTTTTCCTACTGCCGGGAAGCGCTGCGGCTCCAGATCACCGATTATATCCTCAAGCCGGTGAACTATGAGGAGTTCGGCACCTGTTATTGACAATCTGAAAATTGCCCTGTTCCAGCGCCGTACCTCCCGTCAGGACGTCCCACAGGGGGAGCGGACAATTCATGGCATTACCCGGTATTTGCAGGAGCATCTGGCCGAGGAGATCAGCCTGTCCGTGCTGGCGGAGCAATTCCATCTCAGTGCCCAGTATATCAGTCAGATGTTCAAAAGCGAGATCGGCGTTAATTTCCTGGCCTATCTGACCAACATCCGCATGGAAAAGGCGAAACAGCTCCTGCTGTCCACCTCGCTATCCATCGCGGAGGTGTCGGAGCAGTCCGGTTACGGGGACTACCGGGTGTTTACCAAGGTGTTCAAGAAATCGGAGGGCGCCACGCCCTCCCAATACCGGCGGGACTTTCTGGAGAAGGGTCAATGACGATGTATACGAACAGCCGGAATGAGGAAGTCAAGCTCTTGAAAAAACTCTGGACAGCCCAGCCGGTTACTTATCTTCCATTCTGCTCTTTCTCCTAAAAATCAATTTTCTTTTGAGTACTGATTAGCTCTGGAAACGGCCAAATCCAAAAGGAAAGAGGATACCACAAAATCGGGTATCCTCTCGAAAATCCGGTATCCAGGACAGGCTTTTGGTGAAATCGCCGGAGATTTATCCATCAACACAAAGGGTAAAAGGGACCCTTCCTTCTCCGTATTGACATTTTCCGTCATTTCCAATAAGATAGAGCGGTAAATTTTGATACAAAGGAAGTTGATCCCCATGGAGCATTCACGCGCCCGTGTGGTACGGGGGTCCGTCTGCGCGGCTCTGGGCGGCATCTGCTGGGGCTTTTCCGGCACCTGCGGGCAATACCTGTTTTCCCGGTTTGGCGTCAGTACCCTGTGGCTCACCTGTGTGCGCCTTCTCTGCGCAGGCATTTTGATGCTGTGCATGGCCCTGCCCAAGCACCGCCAGGACCTGATCCGCATCTGGAAGGACCCCAGGGACGTTCTTTCCCTGTTCCTCTACGGCGTATTCGGCCTGATGATGTGCCAGTACGCCTACATGACCTCCATCTCCTACTCCAACGCCGCCACCACCACGGTGCTGCAGACGCTGAGTCTGGTCATCATCATGCTCATCTCCTGCTTCCAGGTGCGGCGGCTGCCCCGCAGGCGGGAGGTCCTCTCCCTGCTGCTGGCCCTGCTTGGCACCTTCCTGCTGGCCACCGGCGGCGACCCCCGCCACATGGCCCTCTCCCCCAAGGGCCTTTTCTGGGGACTTGCCACCGCCGGAGCCGTGGCGGTCTACACGCTGCTGCCTCGCAGGCTCCTGAGCCGTTGGAGCCGGGAGGCTGTCAGCGGCATCGGGATGATGATGGGAGGCCTGGTGGTGAACCTGGGGGCCCGGAGCTGGAACTTCCACATCTCCCTGCCCCTGTCCGGCTGGCTGGCAGTGGCGGCCATCGTGGTGCTGGGAACCACCGTGTCCTTCTCCCTGTTCATGCAGGGCGTGCGGGATGCGGGGCCGGTGCGCTCGTCCATGCTGTCGGTGACGGAGCCCTTGTCCGCCGCTGTGTTCTCCGCCGCCTGGCTGGGCACCTCCTTCTCCGCCGTGGAGCTGGCAGGCTTCGCGGCCATCCTGGCCACCATCTTCCTGCTGGCAAAATCGGAATAAAGAAAAGGCAGAGACGGATGTCTCTGCCTTCTTTTTTTGCCCGTTTTCCCCGCGTCACACGGGAAGGGATGCCCTTCAGCGCAGCAGAATCCGCTTGCCGCCGGTATATTCCTTCACAACGCCGATGCGCTGGGCGCTGGGAACGCAGCGGCCCAGGCCGTCGAGCAGGGCGGCGGCGTCCTCCGGGTGGACGGCCATCAAAAGGCCTCCGGCGGTCTGGGGATCGTAGAGGAGGTCCTGTTTGCAAAGCTCCGTTTCACCGGGGTCCACCTCCCCCTCGGCGAAGGAGCGGTTGCGGTACATCCCCTCCGGCAGAATGCCCATCCGGGCAAGGTCCAGCGCCTCGCCGATCAGGTCGATCCCATCCACATGAAGCTCCACAGCCACGCCGCTGCCCTGGGCCATCTCACAGGTATGGCCCAGCAGGCCAAAGCCCGTCACATCCGTGCAGGCATGGACGCGGTAGTTTACCATAACATCCCGGGCCGCTTTATTGAGGGTGGTCATCAGCCGGTGGGCCAGGGCCAGGCCCTCCCGGGAGGCCATGTCCGCCTTGGCGGCCGTGGTCAGCACCCCCACCCCCAAGGGCTTAGTCAGCACCAGCACATCCCCCGGCTTCGCCCCGGAGTTGGTCAGCACCCGGTCCGGATGGACAAAGCCGGTGACGGCAAGGCCGTACTTGGGCTCCTCGTCCAGAATGCTGTGGCCGCCGGTGATGAGAGCCCCGGCCTCGTAGACCTTGTCATAGCCCCCCCGCAGCATCTGGTGGACGGCCTCCCCCGGCAGTCCGGCGGGGACGGCCATGATGTTGAGGCACAGCTTGGGCTCACCGCCCATGGCGTAAACATCGGACAGGGCGTTGGTGGCGGCGATCTGGCCGAAGAGATAGGGGTCGTCGGCGATGGGGGGGAAGAAATCCACCGTCTGCACCAGGGCCAGGTCGTCACTGACCCGGTAGACCGATGCGTCGTCGCTCTTGTCAAAGCCCACCAGCAGGTTGGGGTCCTGGTGGACCCGGATGCCCTCCAGCAGCTGGGCCAGGACCCCCGCCCCCACCTTTGCGCCGCAGCCGGCGCAGCGCGCCAGTTTTGTCAGCTTCACTTCGTTTTCCGCCATACGTCCGTCTCCTTTCCAAAATCCCCCAGGGCCAGCAGTGCTTCCAGCACGCCGCCCCCCACGGCCAGGGCCTTGTCGCTGGCGGTGCAGCAGTGCTCCGCCTTGCAGCGGGGGTCGATGTCCCCGGCCTTCATCCCCTTGTGGACAAGGGTCCCCTCCGCCAGAATGCCCCGCAGGACGCCGGTGAGGGTGCAGGTCATGGGCACCCCTTCCACCGTGGCGGCAACCTCCCCTTCCCGCACCTGGTCACCGATGGCAAGCAGAGGATGGAACACCCCCTCCGCCGGGGCGCGGAGCACCCGCTCCCCGGAAAAGCCGCCGATCAGGCCGGGAACGCCGGTATTGGGCAGGGCGGCGCCCTCATAGATGACCCGGCCCAGGGTATGGCCCCGCATCGTTTCCACCACGGCATGGCAGTCCACTCCGGCGGTAAAACCGGGGCCCACGCCGATGACCACCGGCGCGTCGGTGATGCGGGTGCCCAGGTTCCGCTTGGCCAGGATGGCGTCCACCACCGCCTCCGGCTTCAAAAGGGTGCGGCAGTGTCCCTCCGGGTCGGGCAGGACAGGAATGGCGCCGCCGGCCAGGATGCGCCGGGCTTCCTCCACCGTTTCCGCCCTGCGGGCGGTGACGCCCTCCACCCTGGTCTCCCCGTGGACGATGGCCTCGGAAAAGGCCACGGTGCGGCGGATGGCGGTGGGGTGGGGCAGGTCTGTCATCATCAGGGGGATGCGGGCGCGGTGCAGCCGCAGGGCGATGCCGGTCGCCAGGTCTCCGGCCCCTCGGATCAATACGAGCATGGGACATATTCTCCTTTCCGTAAGCTCCCCGCCAGAAGGGGGCACCCCAGCAGCGCCGCCAGGGCCCCCGCCTCCTCCAAGGCCCGGGAGCTTTCCACTTGATTGACATAAACTCTTGCAGGAAGCCCTTCCGCCAGGATCACCCGGGCCGCCGCCTCCGCAGTGGCGGGGTCTGCCGGGCTTTTTCCGGCCAGGCGGGCGTAGAGCTCCGGCCGGTGGGCGGCCTGGGCGATGGGGCAGCCGAAGCCGGAGGCACCCACCACCAGAATGGTCTGCTCCGCCTCCGCCGGGACACAGGGCTCATGGGGGGCGTGGGCCTTCAGCGGACGCCGGGCGGCGCCGTCGGCCTCCACCAGAACGTAGTCGAACCGGCAGGCAAGGCCGGAAAAGGGGACCGCAGGGGCGGTGAGCTTCCCCTCCGGCAGGGGCGTCCCGGCGCACAGCAGGCGGTGGCGGGAACGCAGCTCCTCCAGCTCCGCCTCCGTACGGGCGCAGGGGAGCTCCGGGAAGGGGTAAATTTTCGTGGTGGTACACAGGAGGACGGAGGCGCCCTCCCGGCTCAGCTCCTCCCCAAGGGTCCCCAGCAGCGTTGTTTTTCCGCCGCCTCCGGTGACGGCGGTGACCCCGGGTCGGATGTTCAGCAGTTCTGCAAGCATAGCGGCCCTCCCTTCGTTATCTTTCTATCAGAATAACACCCCCGGGCAGGAGCGTCAAGGCGGATGTTGAAGGCAGGCGCCGCCTCCGGGAAGGACAGAAAAGCGGAGCGGCGCCCTGGGCGCCGCTCCGCTGAGAGACTTTCGGTTCTTTTTCCTTTCCTCCGGGCCCTTGGGGGGATCTTATCCCTCTCCCCTGCCGGCGGCGGAATTCACAAGGTTCTGCCACCAGCCCGTGCCTTCAGGCTCCGTGCCCTCCCCTCCGGAGCCGGGCTCCTGGGGAGTACCGGGGTCCGCCGGTTCTGTGGGCTCCGTGGGGGGATCCACCGGGATAACGCCCCCAAAGCTGGGGTCATAGTCAGGGTCGGTGGGGTCCAGGGGGAAGCTGGGCCAATCCGGCCAGTCAGGCCAGTCGGGCCAGATGCTGGAGGACTTCTGGTGGACGGGGCAGCCTACCACCTCGGGATAGGTTTCGGTGCCGTCCTCGGCGATGGTGGGCTGGAGACCGATGGCCTTTTCCATGCCGCTGAGGGTATAGGCCTCATCCTCCGCCTTGATGCTGGGGCCGTAATTCTCACGCTCACAGTTCAAAACGCCCTTCTGGACAGGGTTCGGACAATGCTCCGTTGCCAGGCAGGCCCCCTCCTCGCAGTAGTCCGCGAAGGTGTGGAGGGTGCAGCTCTCCGTGGGGGCGGTGCCCACGGCCACCTCGTATTCCGCCACACGGTTGCCCCGCACCTCATTGGCGCAGGCGTCCGTGGCCAGCAGGCCGCTGTCCATACAGACCTTCACCCGCTCGATGCCGGTCTCCGGCACGTCGAAGGCCTTGTATTCCAGGTCCTCATGGATCTGCTGCATCACCTTTTTCCACATGGTGATGGCGGGGTTGCCGCCGGAATAGCTGATCTTGGCGTTGAAGCGGTAGCCGGTCCAGACGGCGGCGGAATAATAGGGGGTGAAGCCCACGAAGTAGCGGTCGTAGTTGTCGCTGGTGGTACCAGTCTTGCCGGCGATGGCCTGTCCGCTGAATTTCGCCTGGGTGCCGGTGCCGGCGTTCACCGCGTTCTGGAGCATCTTGGTCATGAGGTAGGCGGTGGTCTCCTTCATGGCCACATGGCTCTCGCTCTCGTTTTCCAGGATGACCTCTGTCTCATCCACATTCATCACCCGGGTGTAGGTACGGGGCCGGTTATAGACGCCGTTGTTGGCGAAGGAGGCGTAGGCCGCCGCCATTTCCACGGTGTTGAGGCCGTAGGTCAAGCCGCCCAAGCCCAGGGAGGACAGATTCATATCCTCCGGCACCAGGTTCAGCCCCAGGTTCTCCGTGGCAAAGGCGAAGGCGTTTTCAAGGCCGCCGGCCTGCAGGGACTGGAGGGCGATGGTGTTGATGGAATACTGAAGGCCCGTGGTCACGGAGGTCCAGCCCCGGTAGCGGTTGGGGGAGTTCTTGGGCCAGGGGTTGCCGTTGAGAAGCTGGATGGGGTAATCGTCAAAGGCGGTGGCGGGGGTGATGGCCCCGGAGTCAATGGCGGGGGCATAAGCCGTCAGGGGCTTCATGGAGGAGCCCACCTGGCGGCGGTCCGTGGCGTAGCTGGTGATGAGGTTGCCGCTCTTTTCTCCCATGTCGCCCACGATGGCCACAATGTTGCCGGTGGAGGGCTCCACGATGGTGATGCCGGAGCGGATGATCTGCCCGTCACGGCTGGTGAGGTCCAGGTTGCTGCGGTCCTCATACACGGACTCGGCGATGCGCTGGATCCTGGGGTCCATGGTGGTATAGATGTGGTAGCCGCTGTTGTAGAGCTTCACCCGGGCGGCCTCCTCGGAGATGTCCAGCTTTGCGGCAAGGTCCTTGGACACATCCCAGATGACCTGCTCCACGAACCAGTCGTTGACCTTCTCCCCGCCGGTGGCCTGGGCCACCAGCTCCTCGGCGGAGGTGGAGCCGTCGGTGAAATAGAGGACCTGGTCGCAGGCGGCCCGGTACTCCTCCTCGGTGAGGTAGCAGAGGCCCGTCTTCGGATCGTACATCTTGAAGAGGATGTTCTCCTGGCGCTGCTTGTTCAGCTCACGGGCGGTCTTCACAACGCCGGTCTCCGGATTGGTCATCTTCACGGTGGACATGGGGCCGTATATGGAGGGGTTGTTGGTGATGGCGATGAGGCAGGCGCACTCCGCCACGTTCAGCTCGGAGACATCCTTGCCGAAGTAATACTCCGCCGCCGTCTGGACGCCGTAGCAGCCCTTGCCCAGGTAGATGGTGTTGAGATACAGCTCCAGGATGTCCATCTTTTCGTAATTCTTCTCGAATTCCAGAGCCCGGAAGATCTCCCGCACCTTGCGGTTGACGGTACCCTTATTATCGTCCGTCATATTTTTCAGCATCTGCTGGGTGATGGTGGAGCCGCCGTAGGTGGAGCTGGAGCTGCCGAAAAATTTCAGCACCGCGCCGGCGGTGCGCTTCCAGTCCACGCCATGGTGCTGGAAAAAGCGCTCGTCCTCAATGGCCACCGCAGCCTTCCACAGCATATCGGGCATATCCTCGATATCCACGTAGATGCGGTTTTCCTTGCCGTGGATGGTCTGGTATTCCTTCCATTCCTGGGTGTCCCTGTCCTGATAGTAGATGACGGAGCTGAGGGCCATGGTGTAGTCCTCCGCCCGCACCTGCACGGAGGGCTTGATGGTGGTATCCACATAGTGCATGAAGATCCACACCAGCATGACACCGGTAAAAATACCCACCAGCACCAGGGTGCCCAGTACGCTGAAAATGCCGCGCGCCGCGCCGGAGCGGCGCTTTTTCCGCTTCCGGGGCACGCTCTGCTCACGCCGATTTCTTTCGTATTCCAATCGGGTTACCTCCTTTTAAATCGTTCCAACACGCCTTTGGGAGCAAAGGCGTACAAAATGCACACAGTACACCATATTACTTTTTATTATAACACCCCTGTCAATATTGAAAATGTCGCATTTTGCTGAAAAAAAAGGATGATTCCCTATCATTTTGGAAGATTTTCCCCCTTTTCGTTCCATTTTTGGTACTTCCTTTCCCCTTTTTCACTTCTTTCCCCCCTTGCATTACCGCGCCGTTTCGGTTAAAATGTTCCCATCAAGGAAAAGGAGGCCTCTTTCATGAGCGAAGAATTTGACCCCACCTTTATCACCATGACGGATGAGGACGGCCAGGAGTTTACTCTGGAGCTGCTGACCACTCTGGAGTACCAGGGCACCGTATACCAGGTCTTCCAGACCACCGAGACCGAGGGAGAAGAGGGTGACGAGGAGGAATACGGCGTCGTCATCATGAAGGTCATTGAGGAAAACGGCGAAGAGCTGCTCTCCCTGCCCGACTCCGAGGAGGAAGCCGAGGCTGTGTACGAGCTGTTTATGGAGGAGCTGTTCGAGGACGGGGAAGAGTGACACTTTCCCCTCTTGCATCTTTGGCGGAATTGTGCTAATAATATAAACGTACCCTGCGGGGTTCGTGATAGATCTTTTTTTAACCCACATTTCGTTATACGGGATGCTGGTTCGGTTCGTGGTTCGCAGGCCTCCCGGCTGCTGTTTGCGGTTGGAAGTTGGAAGCGATAAAGCGCATCGCAGGCGACCCACCTGTCCGTAAAGGTGCAGGTTATAACGAGGTCTACACGGCACCGCGGGGTCTTTTTTGTCCGGCGGGGCCTTTGCCCCGCTTTTTTCAGACTGTTTTCAGCTTGGAGGAATATATTTTTCCCGTGCCCTGCCCCGGGGCCGATTTTCCACTTGCACAATACGCCCTCATCCGCTATAATAATTAAGCGTGTAACTGCACAACAGCATTCCCATGCGAAAAATTGAGAGGACTGAAAGAAGAATGAGCGCATCTAAAGAAAAGCAGATCCGTCAGGAGCAGGCAAACGCCGGCACCACTGACCCCAAGACCGCCCGTGAAGAACGGCAGCGCAAGGAGGAAAAGCGCAGCAACACCCTCTATGCCATCATCGGCGCGCTGTTTTTGATCGCATTGGTCATTACCCTTGTCTGGCGTTCCAACATCATCGCCAAAAGCGCCACCGCGCTGACTATTGACGGTGAGAAGTACACCGCCTCCGAGGTGAACTTCTATTACTGGAACAGCTACAACAACTTCCTCAGCCAGTATTCCTACCTGGTCAGCTACCTGGGCCTGGATACCACCGTGTCTCCCGCCGGCCAGGCCATGAATGAGACCGCCGCCGGTATGCTGGGTGCGGAAGCGGGCACCACCTGGAAGGATTACTTCCTGGATCAGGCCCAGCAGCAGATGGCCGCCATCCAGAATACCCTGAAAAAGGCCGAGGCGGAGGGCTACACCTTCACCGACAGCGTCCAGGCCCAGTATGAGGACACCCTGGAATCCATCACCACCTCCGCCAATGCCAGCGGCGCCTCCCTGGGGGATTACCTGAAGAACGCCTACGGCTCTTTGATGACGGAGAAGGTCTTCAAGGCCCAGCTCCTGCGCACCGCCCAGTACAGCGATTACCTCACCAGCTACCGCAACGGCCTGACCTACACCACCGATGAGATCACCGCCGCCTACGAGGCAGACCCCAACAGCTACGACTTTGTCTCCTATGAGAGCGTCTCCGTCCTGGGCAGCGCCGAGACCACCACCGACGCCGACGGCAACCCCGTGGAGCCCACCGAGGAGGAGTCCGCCGCCGCCCTGGAGGCCGCCAAGGCCACCGCCGACCAGATCCTGGCCGACTACAAGGATGGTCAGGACCTGGAGACCCTGGCTTCCAACGCCGACCGCGCCACCTATTCCTCCAACGAGGAGGCCACCTACCTCACCAGCGACCTGGGCCAGTGGCTGTTTGACAGCAGCCGCCAGGAGGGTGACTCCACCATTGTGGAAAGCGGCACCACCTACTATGTGGCCGTGTTCCACCAGCGCTTCCGCAAGGAGGAGCCCACCGTGAGCGTCCGCCACATCCTGGTTGGCCTGGCCTCCGGCGAGAAGGCCCAGGGCGACGAGGGCTACGAGGAAGAGCAGGCCCAGCTGAAGGCCGACGCCAAGGCCAAGGCCGAGGAGCTGCTGGCCCAGTGGCAGTCCGGCGACGCCACCGAGGCGGGCTTTGCCGACCTGGCCATGAAGGAAACGGCGGACGGCGGCTCCAAGTACAGCGGCGGCCTCTATCCCAACGTCTATAAGGGCCAGATGGTGACCGAGTTCAACGACTGGTGCTTCGATCCCGCCCGCAAGAGCGGCGACACCGGCATCGTGGAGACCACCTACGGCGCTCATGTGATGTACTTCGTGGGCGAGAGCCTCCCCTACTGGCAGTATGACGTTTCCTCCGATCTCCAGACCGCCGACTTCAACGAGTGGCTGGATGCCATGCCCGCCGAGAGCACCATCACTCCCAGCAGTTTCGGTATGCAGTTCGTGGGCTGATCCAAAGACCAATATCCACGGAGCCGGCCAAAAGCCGGCTCCGCTTTTTTCATCCGCCCAAGTCGAATCCCCCACTTCCTTCAGAAAGATGTGATTTTCATGCTGACAGGTACCATCATCAACACCTCCACCATCCTGGCCGGCTCCGCCCTGGGCCTGCTTTTGAAATGGCTGGCTGGAAAATGCACCGTCTCCGGCACCCTGGGGGGACGGCTGCAGGACACCATCATGAAGGGCGTGGCCCTCTGCGTCCTCTACATCGGCATCAGCGGCGCCCTGAAGGGCTCCAACACCCTGGTGGCCATTTTGTCCATGGCTACCGGCGCCATCATCGGCGAGGCCCTGGACCTGGACCGGCGGATGCTGGCCCTGGGAGACTGGGTACAGGGCAAAACCGCCCGCTTCATCAAGGGCGACGCCTCCTCCGTAGCCGAGGGTTTCGTGACGGCAAGCCTTTTGTTCTGCGTAGGCGCCATGGCCATCGTGGGCGCCCTGGAAAACGGCCTCACCGGCAATTACGACACCCTGAAGGCCAAAGCCGTGCTGGACGGCATCAGCTCCATCCTCTTCGCCTCCTCCCTGGGCATCGGGGTGGCCTTCTCCGCCATCGCGGTGTTTTTGTACCAGGGGGCCATTTCCCTGCTGGCCGGTTTCATCGCCCCCTGGATCGGCGAGGCGGTCCAGGCGGAAATGACCTGCGTGGGCTCGCTTCTCATCGCGGCCATCTCCCTGAATATACTGGGCGTCACCAAAATCAAGGTGATGAACCTGGTCCCCGCCTGCCTCATGCCCATCTTGCTGTGCAGAATCCTGTAACCACTCCCCGCCTTTCCGAAAGCGGCCGTACCCCCCAGATGTGGTGTACGGCCGTTTTTTTGCCCCTATACCTTGTTACCATTTTGTAACTTTTATCATTTTTTCAGGAGGTTTCTCCCATCCAGTTTTCTCCAAATCCGTCTAAAGTGGGTGGTATAATCCTGCAAAAGCCGCATAAGCTTGACAAAAGTGGGGCTTTCGTGTATACTTAATTCAGTTTTTCGATCGGTAACAAAAGTTACAACTTATTTCAACCCCCTTTGGGAACGCCGACGAGAGACTATTTTTCAGGAGGTATGAAACGTGAAATCACTTTACCTGCGGAAAAATTTGCATGAACGCAAGCTGCGCCGGATGGCCGCCGTCTTTGCGGCCGTTTTGTTCTCCAGCGCCGTCGCCACCACCTGGGCTGACGCGCTGTATCTCATCACCGGCGCCTCGGAGACCGCCATCGTGCTGGAAGACACTTCCCCGGTACCTGACCTTTCCTCCCAGCTCATTAACGTCACCACAGGCGTCCGGGGCTATGAAATCACCCTGGCCGCCGGACAGACGGTGAACATCCGCCATAACGGCGCCATCCTCTCCGTCCAGTCCAAAAACGAAACGGTCTCCGCCCTGCTGGACCGGCTCCACATCGTCCCCAGCCCCCTGCAAATGGTGGCGGTGGACCTGGCTGCCCCCAGCGTGACCCTGACCGTCTCCTCCGATATCACCTACTATGACACGGTGGTGGAGGAGGCCCCCTATTCCACCCGCCGGGTGGCCAACCCCGACATGGCCGCCGGCAGCGAGCGGGTGGTGCAGCAGGGCCAGAAGGGCCTTCGCACCAGCTTGTATGAGGTGGTCTGGTCCAACGGCGTCCAGCTCTCCCGCCAGTTCGTGGAGGAGCTGAGCTCCACCGCGGTGGAAGAGGTGGTGGAGTACGGCACCGCTGTCCAGTCCGTCACCCGGGACGATCCCCTGGTCAACGTGGTCACCAATCCCGACGGCAGCGGCACGCTGTACTTCCAGTCCGGCGCGGTGATGCACTTCTCCTCCGTCAGGTCCATGACCGCCACCGCCTACACCAGCGGTTACGACGGCGTGGGCACCTGCACCGCCACCGGCACCACCGTCCGGATGGGCACCGTGGCTGTTGACAAGTCCGTCATCCCCCTGGGCACCAAGATGTATATTGTGGCCAACGGAGGGGTGGTCTACGGCACGGCCGTGGCCGAGGACACCGGTATGCGGGGCAACAAGCTGGACCTCTACTACGAGACCTACAACGAGTGCATCCAGTTCGGCCGCCGCGGCTGCACGGTCTATATCCTGGAGTGAAATCCTGAACGTTCATGCAAATAGGGCTGCTGTGCAAGGCACAGCAGCCCTTTTCCAGTTTGTTGAAAACGTCTTTTCGCCAAGCCCTTCAGAAAAACCTTGATTCTGCACGAAAGCCGGCCCTGATGGTTTTCGTGCTTTCCTTCCGAAGATCCTGTCCCCTGCGGTTTTTGGACGCCCTCAGGGCTTTGGCCCTCAAAGGCGCTCCAGCAGGGCGGGAAGCTCCCTCAGCTCACGGATCTCGTAATCCGCCGGGATATCGGCCCGGGGAGGCGTTCCCTGGGGGTTGAACCAGCAAGTGCGGATGCCGGCGTTCCGGCCCCCCCGGATGTCGGAGGTGAGGCTGTCCCCCACCATGATGGCCGTATCGGGATCGAAGCCGGGAATGGCGGCAAAGCACAGCTCAAAGTAGGCCCGGCTGGGCTTGTCCGCCCCCATTTCCTCGGAAATGAACAGCCCCTTGAAATACTTGCGGATGCCGGCGTCATCCAGACGGGGATGCTGCACCGCGGAAGCGCCGTTGGAGGCAAGGTACAGGTCATACCTGGGGGCAAGCTCCTCCAGCAGCTCCCGCGCCCCGGGGATGAACCAGTGGCCCTGGGAGAGGTTGTGCTCATAGGCCTTCCAGATGGCGGCGCTGTCGCAGCTCATGCCCAGCTCCCCGAAGAGCTGGTCGAAGCGGTGGAGCAGCACCTGGCTCCGGGTGATCTTCCCCTCCTCCAGCAGCTCCCAGTGGCGCTTGTTGATCTCGTGGTAACGCTTCAGGATGGCCTCCGTCACCTCCAGTCCCGCTTCCGTCAGGGTGCGGGTCAGGGCCCCTGCCTCCGCCCGGCGGAAATCCAGGATGGTGTCGTCCAGGTCCAGAAAAACGGTTTTGACCATAGTCTCCTCCTTTTTGTTCTTGTTCTTATCATACCTGATTTTCCGCTCTTTTCAAAGCCCTGATTTTCTGGTATAAATAGATTGACGAATTTCGAAAGGCGGTACTGCCATGAATCTTTGCGACCTCCCCTCCATCCAGGCCCTGCTGGAGCGGCACGGCTTCCATTTTTCCAGGTCCATGGGGCAGAATTTCCTCATCGACGCCTCCGTCCCCCGGGCCATCGCCGAAGGCTCCCGGGCGGATGAAAGCTGCGGCGTGCTGGAAATCGGCCCCGGCATCGGCCCGCTGACGGCGGAGCTTGCAAAGCGGGCCGGGAAGGTGGTGTCCGTGGAGCTGGACAAGACGCTGCTGCCGGTGCTGGAGGAGACCATGGCGGAATTCCCCAATGTGGAGATCCTCTCCGGCGACGTGATGAAGCTGGACCTGGAGGCCCTCATCGCGGAAAAATTCCAAGGCCTCACCCCCATAGTCTGCGCCAACCTCCCCTACAACATCACCACCCCCGTCATGACGAAGCTGGTGAACACCCCCTCCCTCCGCTCCATCACGGTGCTGGTGCAAAAGGAGGCCGCCGCCCGGCTGACCCCCGGCTCCAGGGACGTGGGACCCTTCTTCTGGGAGCTGCAGTACCGGATGGAGACGGCGTATCTCTTCGACGTGCCGGCGGAGTGCTTCTTCCCCCAGCCCAAGGTCACCTCCGCTGTGATGCGCTGCGTACGCAGGGCATCCCCCGCCGTGGCGGTGGAGGACGAGGCCTTCTTTTTGAAGGTCCTGCGGGGGGCCTTCCTGCTGCGGCGAAAGACGCTGGTCAACAGCCTCTCCGCCGCCTTCCCCAAGCTGGACAAGGCCGCCATCCAGGCCGCCATCGAAGGCTGCGGCCTGCCCCCCACCGTCCGTGGGGAGGCGCTGACATTGGCGGATTTTGCCGCCCTGGCCGCCGCGCTGCATCCATAAAGGAGGAAATCCGATGTTATTTTTATGCTATCCCAAATGCACCACCTGCCAGAAGGCCCGGAAATGGCTGGACGCCAAGGGCGCAGCCTACGATTACCGGGACATCAAGGCAGAGAACCCCTCCGCCGGGGAGCTGCGCCAATGGCAGCAGGCAAGCGGCCTGCCCCTGAAGAAATTTTTCAACACCAGCGGGCTGCAATACAAGGCCCTGGGCCTGAAGGACAAGCTCCCCGCCATGACGGAGGAGGAGCAGCTCGCCCTTCTGGCCTCCGACGGGATGCTGGTCAAGCGCCCCATCCTGGTGGGGGACGGCTTCGTGAAGGTGGGCTTCAAGGAAGCGGAGTGGGAGGATGCCCTCACATGATTGCCCGCTACGACCTTGCCCCCCTGGACGGCATCACCAAGACGGTGTTCCGCCGGGTCTGGAACGACCGCTTCGGCGGCGCGGACCGCTATTTCATCCCCTTTTTCTCCCCCACCTCCGAGCACGTGATGACCGCCCGGGACCTGAAGGAGCTGGACCGCAGCCGCAACGTGGGACTGGACCTTGTGCCCCAGGTGATGACCCGCCGGGCCGCCGATTTCCTCTGGGCGGCGGAGGTGGTGAAGGACCTGGGCTACACCGAGGTGAACCTGAACCTGGGCTGCCCCTCCGGCACCGTGGCGGGCAAGGGGAAGGGCTCCGGCTTCCTGGCGCGGCCGGAGGAGCTGGAGCGGTTTTTCGATGAGGTTTTTGCCGGGACTCCCCTGCCCGTTTCCGTCAAAACCCGGCTGGGCATCACAGACCCGGAGGAATTCCAGCCCATTCTGGAGATCTACAACCGCTATCCCATCGCCTGCCTTACCATCCACCCCCGGGTGCAGAAGGAGTTTTACAAGGGGGAGGTCCATCTGGACGCCTTTGCCCGGGCCCTGGCGGAGAGCCGGAACCCGGTGTGCTACAACGGCGAGCTGAAAACCGTGGAGGAGATCCGCGCCTTTGAGGAGCGCTTCCCCACGGTGGACGCCGTGATGATCGGCCGGGGCGCCATCGGCGACCCCGCCCTGCTACGGAAGGTCCGGGGGGGCAAGGCCGCCAGCCGTGAGGAGCTGCAGGCCTTCACCCAGGACCTCTACCGGTCCTACCAGGACTTTTACGGCGGCCAGGCGGCCCAGGCCGCCCAGCGGATGAAGGAGGTGTGGTACTACCTCATCCGCCTCTTCCAGGGAGGCGAGCGCATCGACCGCAGGCTCCGCCGCACCCGGAACCCCAGGGAATATGAGATGCTGGAAGCCGCCATTTTCGCCGAGCTTCCCCTGCTGGACCACATCCCCGTAAGCTTGGCCTGAGCGGAAGATAAAAAGATCCCGGAGCATTTGCTCCGGGATCTCAGTTTGTTGAAAAAGCCTCCCAGCCTTCTTCTTCGGGGCGGGAAACGGGGCAGGCATCCTTTTCCGCCCGGCGTGAGCGCAGCAGGCGGTCCTTCCCGCGGAAGGCGGCTCCCTTTTGCGGGCGGCCGGAATGCAGCGCCCCGGAAAAGCGGCGCTGCCGCTTTTTCCGCAGTTTCAGATCAGATGCGGGCCACGCCGGAATCGTAGGCGGCCTGCTTCACGGCGGCGGCCACGGCGGTCTTCACCCGGGGATCGAAGGCGGCGGGAATGATGTAGTCGGCGGAGAGCTCCTCATCGGAGATCAGCTCCGCCAGGGCCTTGGCGGCGGCGATTTTCATCGCGTCGTTGATGTCGCTGGCCCGGGCGTCCAGGGCCCCGCGGAAGATGCCGGGGAAGGCCAGGACGTTGTTGATCTGGTTGGGATAGTCGCTGCGGCCGGTGGACACCACCGCCGCGCCGCCGGCCTTGGCCTCGTCGGGGAAGATCTCCGGGGTGGGGTTGGCGCAGGCGAAGAGGATGGCGTCCTTGTTCATGGTGCGCACCATATCGGTGGTCACCATACCGGGGGCGGAAACGCCGATGAATACGTCGGCCCCCACCAGCATCTCGGCAAGGCTGCCCTTCTTCTTTGCCAGATTCGTGACCTGGGCCATCTCCTCCTTGATCCAGTTCAGGCCCTCCCGGCCCTCGTAAATGGCGCCCTTGCGGTCGCAGAGGGTGATGTCCCGGGCCCCGGCGGAGAGCAGCAGGCGGGTGATGGAGATGGCGGCGGCTCCGGCGCCGCTGACCACGATGCGCATCTCCTCCAGCTTCTTGCCCACCACCTTCAGCGCGTTGGTCAGGCCCGCCAGGGTGATGACGGCGGTGCCGTGCTGGTCATCGTGGAAAATGGGGATGTCGCAGCGCTCCTTCAGCCGCCGCTCGATCTCAAAGCAGCGGGGAGCGGAGATGTCCTCCAGGTTCACGCCGCCAAAGCTGCCGCTGAGCAGGGCGACGGTGTTCACGATGTCGTCCACCTCCTTGCTGCGCACGCAAAGAGGGATGGCGTCCACGTCGCCAAAGGCCTTGAACAGGACGCATTTGCCCTCCATCACCGGCATACCGGCCTCAGGGCCGATGTCCCCCAGGCCCAGGACGGCGGTGCCGTCCGTCACCACCGCCACGGTGTTCCAGCGGCGGGTCAGCTCATAGCTCTTGTTCACGTCCTTCTGGATCTCCAGGCAGGGCTGGGCCACGCCGGGGGTATAGGCCAGGGACAGCGCCTCCTTGTCGCCCACGGCGGCTCTGGGAGTGACCTCCAGCTTGCCCTTCCAGGCATAGTGCAGGCGCAGGGATTCCTTTGCATAATCCATATGTATCGCGCTCCTCATCATAAGTATGGGAAAAATCAATGTCATTTTACGAAAAAGGCGGCTGGATGTCAATTCCCACTTGAAATCCTACTTCTCCTATGTCAAAATAGGATTTGAACATATCTTCTGACGGAGGTTGCTATGAAGATTTCCACCAAGGGCCAGTACGCCCTGCGGCTGATGATGGATATCGCCGCCCACGACCAGGCGGGTCTTGTCTCCCTGAAGGACGTGGCCGCCCGGGAGAACCTTTCCATGAAATACCTGGAGCAGATCGCCGGCATCCTCTCCAAGGCGGGGATGCTGCAAAGCGGCCGGGGCGCCCAGGGGGGCTACCGGCTGACAAAGGCGCCGGCGGAATACACCGTGGGCAGCATCCTGCGCCTGACGGAGGGGAACCTGGCCCCGGTGGCCTGCATGGGAGGCGAAGACCGCTGCAAGGGCTGCTGCGAGTGCTCCACTCCCGACTTCTGGGCAGGGCTTTACGCCGTGGTGAATGAATACATCGACCGCTACACCCTCTCCGACCTGCTGGCGGAGCAGGCCAGGACGAAATAAAAAAGAGAACGCCTGGGCGTTCTCTTTTTTTTGCCTTTACCGGCGGCCCATTTCCCTGCGGACGGCCTTGGCGATAAGCTCCTGCCCCTCGGGGGAACGGAGGACCTCCAAAACGGCGGACTGCAGCACGGTCTGGAAGGACTTGCTCTTCAAAAGGGCGTTGAACACCGCGCTGTCCTCCCTGGGGGCGGTGGCGGAGGACTGGGCCACCACGGCGGGCCGGACGGGAGCGGCCTTCACGGGGGCCTCCTCCGGGACGCTGCCGCTGAGCCAGGAATCCATGCCCAGGCTGGTGGGGTCGTCCGCCTCCCCCCGGAGATAGGCAGCGGACACGCCGAAATAGGCGGCGATCTTCGTTTGCTGCTCCTGGCTGGGCGTCTGGCGGCCGGTCTCAAACTTCTCCACAGCCATCCTGGGCAGGCCCAGGGCGGTGGAGAGGGCGGGGCGGCTGAGTCCCTTTTGGGTGCGAAGCGCTTCGATGCGCTGTCCGATGGTCATCATATACAAAACCTCCTGTTACCGGGTACGGTCCGGTAAGAAACAAAGTTTGCCCGCCCGGCGGCTGGCATTCAGGTCGATGAGGCGCTGGTTGGAGCTGCCCCGGAAGCGGAGGGAGATGTCCTTCAGCTCCTCCACAAAGCGGCCGTCCACCAGCACGTCCAGCAACGAGAGCATCTCATCCGTCACTTCGCAGCGGGGGTGGCTCCCCTCCTGCTTCAGCTCCTCATAGGTGAAGCCGCTGAAGCACCAGATGCTCTTTTGGGGATACCGCTCCCTGACCCGGCGCAAAAAGGGCGCCAGGCAGCGCTGGTTGGAGGGCTCAAAGGGCTCCCCTCCCAGGACCGTGAGCCCGCTGATATAGGACGGCTCCAGCAGGGAGAGGATGTGGGCCTCCGTTTCGGCGGTGAAGGGCTGGCCGTAGGAAAAGTCCCAGGTCTGGGGCTGGAAGCAGTTTTTGCAATGGTTGGTGCAGCCGGAGACAAACAGCGTCACCCGCACGCCCTCGCCATTGGCGATGTCGCAGTTTTTGATCTCTCCGTAGTACATATGCCTGTCCTTTCCGCCGTTTTCCGGCCAGTTTTAGGCTCCCCTTTCCCAAGTGGATGAACCTATCATAATGCCCCGCCGGGACGGTGTCAAGGGCGGGGAAACGGAAGGCCGGACGCTTGCTTTCGCGTCCGGCCTTCTGAAAAAGGCTGCCCGAAGGGGGTTACAGGTGCAGCACGCGGTCCCGGATCTCCTGGGTGCGGCCCTGGTTCCAGAACTGGGTGCCGATGTAGCCGCAGGTGCGGCGGGCAACGTTCATCTTGTCCTGGTCGGTGTTGCCGCACTTGGGGCACTTCCAGATGAGCTTGCCGTTCTCCTCCACGATCTGGATCTCGCCGTCCCAGCCGCAGACCTGGCAGTAGTCGCTCTTGGTGTTCAGCTCGGCGTAGATGATGTTGTCGTAGATGAACTTCATCACCGCCAGCACGGCCTCCAGGTTGTTCTGCATATCGGGCACCTCCACATAGCTGATGGCGCCGCCGGGAGAGAGGTGCTGGAACTGGGCCTCGAACTTCAGCTTGTCAAAGGCGTTGATCTCCTCCGTCACATGGACGTGGTAGCTGTTGGTGATATAGCCCTTGTCGGTGATGCCCTCCACGATGCCGAAGCGCCGCTGGAGGCACTTGGCGAACTTGTAGGTGGTGGATTCCAGGGGGGTGCCGTAGAGGCTGAAGTCGATGTTGTGCTCCGCCTTCCACTTGCGGCAGGCGGCGTTCATGGCCTCCATCACGCTGAGGGCGAAGGGAGTGGCCTCGGGGTCGGTGTGGCTCTTGCCGGTCATGTACTTCACGCACTCATAAAGGCCGGCATAGCCCAGGGAGATGGTGGAATAGCCGCCGTAGAGGAGCTTGTCGATGGTCTCCCCCTTCTTCAGCCGGGCCAGGGCGCCGTACTGCCAGAGGATGGGGGCAACGTCGCTGGGGGTGCCCTTGAGCCGCTCGTGGCGGCACATCAGCGCCCGGTGGCACAGCTCCAGCCGCTCGTCGAAGATCTTCCAGAACTTCTCCTTGTCGCCGCCGGAGGAGAGGGCCACATCCACCAGGTTGATGGTGACCACGCCCTGGTTGAAACGGCCGTAATACTTGGGCTGGTTGGTCTCGGGGTCCACATAGGGGGTCAGGAAGGAACGGCAGCCCATGCAGGTGTAGCAGTGGCCCTGGCCGTTCTTGTCCACCTTCAGCTCCAGCATCTTCTTTTCGGAGATGTAGTCGGGCACCATGCGGCGGGCGGTGCACTTGGCGGCCAGCTTGGTGAGGTAATAGTAGGGGGAATCCTCGTGGATGTTGTCCTCCTCCAGAACGTAGATCAGCTTGGGGAAGGCGGGGGTGACCCAGACGCCGTCCTCGTTCTTCACGCCCTCGTAGCGCTGCTCCAGGGTCTCCTCGATGATGAGGGCCAGGTCCCGGCGCTCCTGGTCGTTCTTGGCCTCTCCCAGGTACATGAAGACGGTGACGAAGGGCGCCTGGCCGTTGGTGGTCAGCAGCGTCACCACCTGGTACTGGATGGTCTGGACGCCCCGGCGGATCTCATCCCGCAGGCGCTCCTCCACGATCTTGTTGATCTTGGCCTCCCCGGGGTCCGCGCCGATCTCCGCCATCTCGGCCAGGACGGACTTACGGATCTTCTGGCGGCTGACGTCCACGAAGGGGGCCAGGTGGGTCAGGGAGATGGACTGGCCGCCGTACTGGTTGGAGGCCACCTGGGCGATGATCTGGGTGGCGATGTTGCAGGCGGTGGAGAAGCTGTGGGGCCGCTCGATGAGGGTGCCGGTGATGACGGTGCCGTTCTGGAGCATATCCTCCAGATTCACCAGGTCGCAGTTGTGCATATGCTGGGCGTAATAGTCGGCGTCGTGGAAGTGGATGATGCCCTCCTTATGGGCCGCCACGATGTCCGCCGGCAGCAGCATCCGCTCCGTCAAATCCCGGGAAACCTCGCCGGCCATATAGTCCCGCTGGGTGGAGTTCACCACCGGGTTTTTGTTGGAGTTCTCCTGCTTGGCCTCCTCGTTGCAGCACTCGATGAGGCTGAGGATCTTGTCATCGGTGGTGTTGGTACGGCGCACCAGGGAACGGGTGTAGCGGTAGGTGATGTAGTTTTTGGCCACCTCATAGGCGCCGTGGGCCATGATCTGATACTCCACCAGGTCCTGGATCTCCTCCACGGAGGGGGAGCGGTTCATCTTGATGCAGCTCAGCTCCACAAATTCCGCGATGCGGCGGATCTGCAGGGCGCTCATGCGGGCAGACTCATCCACACTGTTGTTGGCCTTGGTAACGGCGGCCACAATCTTTTCGATATCAAAAATGACTTCCGCGCCATTTCGCTTGATTACTTTCATGCAGTATCCTCCCATTGATATTCACGCGCCGTAAACGCTATATATATTGCAGCTTAATCATCGTAACACACAAGATATAGTAATGCAAGAGGTATTTGCCACAATTTACAGAAAAACGGCGCGGAAACGCAGGCGAATTTTATTGTGCCAAAGGCGGCGGAAAATGTCTATTGGCAGTTCCTCCAGAAAAGTGCCGGGATTTTCGTTGAGACTCCCTATGGACAAACTCCCCGGAAACAGGGAAAAAGGAGCGCCCCTCCTTACAGGAGAACAGGCGCTCCCTTCCGGCCCGTCCGGACCGCCCAAAGGGCAAAGAGGACCCCTGCGGCCCCCAGGATGGTACAAAACACCAGCATGGCGTTCACGCCGCCCCAGTCCACCACGAAGCCGGCCACCAGGTTCCCCGCCATGTTGCCGAGGCCGTTGGAGGCCATCATCATAACGGTCTGGCCCCGGACCCGGTCCGCCGCCGGCACACTCTCGTTGGCGTAGTATACGGAGGCGGGGGTGAACAGCCCGTAGCCCCCCATCTGGATGAGCTGTACCCCAAGAAGGGCGGGCAGGGAGGGCGTCAACAGGAATACCAGGGGCTTGGCCGCCATGAAGACCACGGAGAGGAGCATCATGTTCCGGCTGCCCAGCCTGCGCCAAAGCCGGGGGAAGATCAGCGCCGCGGGCAGCTCCGACGCCCCCATCAAAAACAGCGCCACCCCCAGGTGGGTCTCACTGCCGCCGCGGCTCTCCACGATATTCACCAGGAAGCTCACCACCGGCATCACCGCCGCCACGGCGAAAAACACCGCCGCCAGCATCCGGGCAAAGGCGGGATTGCCCCGGAGAAGCTCCCCCAGGGAGTGGGTATCCTCCCGTTTCCGGGCCGTCAGGGCCGTGGGCGGCGCGGGATAGGCCCACACCGCCGCCATGAGTCCTGCCAAAAACAGGATGTGCAGGACCAGCACCACCTCCACGCCCCGGGCGGCGGAGAGGCTCCCCAGCAGCACGCAGGCCAGGGCATAGGCAAAGGAGCCCACCCCCCGGCTGAAGCTGTAGTTCACCTCCACCCCGGCGTTGATGAACTGCACCGCCAGGGAATCCAGCAGCGGATAGAGGTTCAGGTCCACCACCCCCAGGGCCAGTAGAATGAGGGCCGTGCCGAAAAAGCCGGGACGGGTGGTGTAAAAGAGGAGGTTCACCGCCAGGGCAAGGCTCAGGCACACCAGCAGCACCCGCCGCAGCCCCGCCTTGGGGTGGCGGTCCACCCATCCGCCGATGGCGGGCTGGGAGAGGATGCCGGACAGGCACCGGGCGGCGGCCAGCATACCGGCCTGGCTGCTGGAAAAGCCCCGGCTCAAAAGCAGGGCCGTCTGGAAGCCGGAAAAGGTGGCGAAGGCGGCCCAGTACATCACCTGCACCAGGGTGTACAGGAGATTCAGCCGCCGGAGGGAAACGGATGTGTTATGCATGGCGTCCTCCCGTCAAAAGGCCCAGCAGGGGCTCGAAATCCACGCCCTCCCGCATGGGACGGCCGTTGGCGGCGGTGAGCCGGGCGCACTCCAGGACGAAGTCCACGCTCCGGCGGGCAGCCTCCCCCAGGGACGCCCCCTGCACCAGGGCCCCGGTGAGGACGCTGGCGAACACATCGCCGGTGCCGCAGAACTCCCGTTCCACCCGGGGCGCCTGGATGGACTCCAGCTCTCCCGTGGCGGCGTCAAAGCACAGCGCGCCGGTGGAACCGGGGGCGGCGGAAAAGCCCGTCAGCACCACGGAGCGCTTCCCCTCCAGGCTCAGCTCCTCCACCACCCGGCGCAAACCCTCCTCGTCCGCGGGCATTGTTTCATAGGGCAGGTCCAGCAGCAGCGCCGCCTCCGTAAGGTTGGGGGTGATGACGTCCGCCTCCCGGGCCAGGCGCTTCATCCCCCGGCACATGGCGGGGGTATAGGTCCGGTACACCTCTCCCTCGTCCCCCATCACCGGGTCCACCACCACAACGGTGTCCTCCCGGCGAAAATCCCGGAGGAACCTCTCCACCAGGGCGATCTGCCTCTCGCTGCCCAAAAAGCCGCTGTACACCGCCTGAAACTCCAGCCCCAGCCCTTTCCAGTGGGCCGCGGCCTTTTCCATCTCATCGGTAAGGTCCAGGAAGGTATAGCCCTCAAACCCGCCGGTATGGGTGGAGAGGAAGGCCGTGGGCAGCGGACAGCACTGCACGCCCATGGCGGAGAGAACGGGAATGGCCACGGTCAGGGAGCAGCGGCCGAAGCCGGAGAGGTCGTGGATAGCGGCAACACGGGGGATCAGCATAGCAAAGCCTCGTTTCATCGGGTAATTGATCCCGTTTTTTCGGGAATCCTACATTCAATTTCGTATTGTACCTTACTTTTCCCCTGGGTTCAAGGTGCCAAAAGGGGAAAATCAGCACCTTTTCCCCCGGGTTTTCGTTGTTTTGTCAGGTCTTGAACCCCGGGGCCCGCCGTGGTAAAATCATAAAAAAGCTCCCCCCGTCAAGGGGGCGGAGCCCATCCCACACCAAAGAAGGGGAGGAACCTGCCATGGACCTGCTTGACTTTCTGAATCACAGCCCCACCTGCTACCATGCGGTGCAAAATACGGCGGATATCCTGACGTCGGAGGGATATCAGCCCCTTTCGGAGACGGAGGTCTGGTCCCTGCGGGAGGGCGGCCGGTATTTCGTCACCCGGGGCCAGTCGGCCCTGGTGGCCTTCCGCCTTCCCCGGCGGGATTTCCGGGGCTTCCTGCTCTCCGCCGCCCACAGCGACAGCCCCACCCTCAAGATCCGCCAAAGCGCGGAGGCCGCCCCGGTGGGAGCCATCCGGCGGCTGAACGTGGAGCCCTACGGCGGCATGGTGATGCGCTCCTGGATGGACCGTCCCCTGTCCGCCGCGGGACGGGTGATGGTACGGGGGGACCGGGGCATCGAAAGCCGCCTGGTGGACCTGGACCGGGACCTGCTCTTCATTCCCAGCGTGGCCATCCACCTGAACAGGGAGGTGAACCGCTCCGGCGCGCTGAACGCCGCCGCGGACCTGCAGCCCATCTTCACCCAGGGGGATGTGACCCTCCGGGCCCTGGTGGCCGGGGAGCTGGGCCTGCCGGAGGAGCGCATCCTGGAGACGGAGCTGTTCCTCTATCCCCGGATGAATGCAACGTACCTGGGGGCCCAGGGGGAATTCATCGCCTCCCCCCGGCTGGACGACCTTCAGTGCCTCTTTGCCTGCCTGAAAGGCTTTCTGGCGGCCGGAGCGGGGGAAAGCGTCCCGGCCCTTTGCGTGTTCAACAACGAGGAGGTGGGCAGCGTCACCCGCCAGGGGGCGGACTCCACCTTCCTGACGGACGTTCTGGAGCGCATCAGCGCCGCCTGCGGCAAAACCCCCGGGGAGCACCGCGCCGCCGTGGCCCAGAGCTTCCTGGTCTCGGCGGACAACGCCCACGCCCTCCACCCCGCCCATCCCGAGCTTTCCGACAAGACGGAGGCCCCCGTCCTCAACGGCGGCGTGGTCCTCAAATACAATGCCAACCAGCGCTACACCACCGACGCCCTCTCCGCCGCCGTCTTCACGGAGGTCTGCCGCAGGGCGGAGGTGCCCCTCCAGCGCTATTCCAACCGTCCGGACCTGCCCGGCGGCTCCACCCTGGGCAGCACCGCCATGGCCCACCTCTCCGTCCCGGCGGTGGACATCGGCCTTCCCCAGCTGGCCATGCACGCCGCCTGTGAGGTGGCGGGAACAAGGGATACCGGCGCCCTCATCCGGGCTATGGCCTTCTACTTCGGCTGCAGCCTTTGCCGGAACGGAGACGGCAGCGTGACCCTCTGAACCAGCCGGAAGGGCGGGCCCTTCCCCCCTTCCGGGGACAAAGAAAGACGGCAGACAACACGTCTGCCGTCCTTCTTTTTTACGCTTTATTTGCCCATGTACCGGTACAGGAAGGTCACGATCTGGGCGCGGGTGCAATCGCTGTTGGGGGTGAAGGTGGTGGTTCCCGTGCCGGTGGTGATGCCGTTGGCAACGGCCCACAGCACGGCGTTTGCATAATAGGCATCGGAGGCCACATCCTCAAAGGGATTGCTCCCGGCAACGTCGGGAGACGCCGCCGCCCGCCACAGGAAGGTCACCGCCTGGGCGCGGGTCACGGTCTCACCGGGGGTAAAGGTGGTGTCGCTGGTGCCCTTGGTGATCCCCTGCTCCACGGCCCACAGCACCGCGTCGTGGTAATAAGCGTCGGCGGCCACATCCGTGAAGGGCATTGTGTGGCTCTGCGGGGCGGGGCTGCCGGAAGCACGCCACAGGAAGGTGACGGCCTGGGCACGGGTGCAGGCTGCGTCGGGGCTGAAGGTGGTCTCGCCGGTGCCGGCGGTAATGCCCTTCTCCAGGGCCCAGGCCACAGCGTCGCTGTAATAGCTGTCCGCCTCCACATCCGTTCGGATGGCGGGCTTGCTCTGGTTCGCGGAGATCTTCTCCTTCTCCCACCCGGCGGTCAGAACCAGGTCATGGTCAACGGGCAGGGTGAAGTCAAAGAGCTCGCCCTCCAGATACCAGCCGGTAAAGAGGAAGCCGGAACGGCCGGGGTCGGCGGGAGCGCTCACCAGGCCGCCGGAACCCAGCGTCTGGGAGGCATACTCCGCCTCGCCGTCCATAAAGGTCACGGTGACAGGGGCGCTGAGATACCAGAATCTCTGTTCGCCATCATCCTTTGCGCACAGCGCCTCATCAGCGCCGGTATAGGCAAAGGCATTGGCAGCCACCGCCTTGGGGGCGGTGATGCAATAGGCGTCGCCAAGCTGGCCGGTCAGGGTCACCCGGGTGGTGCCGGTCACGGAAGCGGTCTGCACCGTCAGGACCTTACCGGCCTCCCAGGTCACAGTGCCGCCGCCGGTGATTTCATCCACCGCAAGATCGCCGCTGAAGGAAAGCTCCTTTTCGCCGCTGGTGTCCATCAGGACCCGGTCGGCCTGGGCAGTACCGGCCAGATTGCCGCTCTTCAGAATAATCACGCTCTTCGCCACGGTATTGGAGGCGTCGGCGCAGCCTCCGAAGAGGCCGCCCTGGACCTGGGCGCCGTCCAGAATGATGGTGGCGGTGCCCAGCACATCGCCGTCCGTCCGGCTGCCGCCGTAAACGGAAGCCACCTCTGCTCCCTCACCCAGGAGGATGGTGGTGTCGCCGGCCAGGTCATTTTTGTTGGTATTGCCGCCAAAGATGTTGCCGCCAATACGGGCGCCGGAGATGCGGATGGTGGTGTTGCCGGTGGTCTGGCCGCTGTAGGAGGTCTGCACCACCGCCGTCACGTTGCCGCCGGTCATGGTCAGGTTGGCGTTGCCGGTGAGGTTGCCCGTATAGCCGGCAACGTAGATGTTTCTCCAGGAGCCGGACTTGACGGTCAGGTTCGTATCGCCGGCCACCGCGTTGGCGCGGCCGCCGCCCACCAGGTTGTAATAATAGCTGCCGGAGGGATTGCAGGTGACGCCCTCGTCAAAGACCAGGTCATGGCCGTTGGCGGCGATATAGCGCAGGCCGCTTGCAAGAAGGGTCACGCTCATGTCCTTCAGACGGGTATCGCCGTTGAAGTCGATGTTGTTGCCGGAGGCGATGCCTTCCGCTCCGGTGGCGCTGGTGAGCACCACTGTGTAATCATGGTCGGGCAGCTCCACCGCGCTGTCAAGGGTCACGGTGCCCTGGAAGATGATGGTACCTTCCGTCCCCTGGGGGGCGTACTTCATCAGCGCGGCAAGCTTTGCATAGGCAGTCCCCAGGGTTGCCACGGCAGTATCGCTCTTGCGGCCGCTGGCGCTGTCGTCTCCCCGGACGCCGTCCACATAAATGCGGTAGCTGGTGATATGGCGGTCAATGACCTCCAACTGGCACTCATGGCTGGGAAGGCCCTGGCCGGACGCCGCATAGCGCACATAGTAAACGCCGATCTCAAGTCCGCTGATCTCGGTGCTCCCGGCGGGGACAGGGATATAGGCGCTGTCGCTTTCTCCACGGTATTCATAGGCCTTGTCGGCTGCCAGGCCGGTGATGGTACCGGTGCCGAATTCCTCTGCGGGCTGGATCACGCTGAGGCCGGTGGGTGCCTCGGGAAGCTCCACCAGGCCGATCCGGCCATTTTCATCCAGGTCATGGATGTAGCGGTAGATGGGAAGCACTCCGGTTCCGGCGGAGACCACACCGGACTGCACCAGCGTTCCGTTATAGCCCGCGCTGTCGGTCACATCCGGCTCCATGGTCATGGCCAGCACGTTGGCGCCCACCTGGTTCATGGGAAGCACGTAAGCACCGTCACCGAAGGTAACTGCCATTTCCCCGGTCAAAGTGGCGGAGGTGGCATTTCCAAGGTACTGCTGGAGCCAAACGGTGGAGCCGGCCTCCAGCTCATAATAGGAGATTCCGTTCTTGTCCATGATGGCGATGGCTTCCTGGGCCCAGGCCTCCCCCTTGGGGATGACATAAGCCGTGGGCCGGGGGCGGGAACGCTTTGCGATGTCGTAGCGGTAAATGGTGCCGCTGGCATCCGGGTTGACGCTGCTGCCGTCACCCAGGTCCCAGGTGGGACGGGAGATGACATAACCGGTTCCCTCGGCCCCGGACACATCGTGGGTCAGGACCACAATGTCGCCCTCCTCGCCGTAAAGGGCGCCCTTTTCCACCAGCTCCTGGCGGCCCTGGGCCACAGCCGTCCGCACGGCCTCCTCATTTTCCACGACATAGTCGATGAAGGACTCGGTCACCACATACTGGGACATCACGCGGCGCTCAAACCAGCCAAGGCCGGCGCCGATGCCGCGGGTCTCGATCAGGAAGGACAAGCTGCCGTAAAGGCCATAATAGGCACGGCCGATGGCGTTGTTCACCGTGGAGGCGTAGCTGCCGTAGTTATAAGGCCGCAGCCCCAGGGCGAAGGCATTGTCAAAGGCGGTATGGACCATATCCTGCGCGATCTCGTTGACCGCACCGGAGGAGTTCAGGCTGCCCGCGGCGCCCACCTGGACGTCGTCCAGGGTGCTGGAGGCATTGGTGGTGGTAGCGTTGAACTCATGGCCGTCGATGGCCACCTCGGGCATGAACAGGTTGTAGACATAGTGAACCATTTCCACTTCCTTGCTCTGCACATACAGGTGGTCGCGGTTCATGTCGATGTTCTGGGCCACATTGGCGCGCTGGTAGAGGTTGGCGCCGTCCCCATTGATCCGGGGGATCACATAGATGTTGACCGTATCCAGCACCTTTTCGCCGTATGCGCCGTCCAGAGAACGGATCATCGCCAGGGCGCCTTCGCCGCCGGCGGGCTCATTGGGGTGGATCTCCGCCTGATAGTGGATGGTGGCCTTTTCGTTGGCCTTCACCAGGGCGGCGGCCTCCTCCAGGGTAGCGGCACGGGAAAGATCGGTCTTCGTGAACACCACCACCGGGACCTCGTAGCCGTAAACGGGAGAGGTGCCCAGGATGTAGAGGTACATATTGTCGCCCACCTGGTCCAGCCCCTCCAGGAAGTCCATCATTTCATCCTGGGTGGTCTGCTGGTGGTCTGCCCGGTCGATGGTAAAGGCCGGGGTCTCAAAGATATGCTCATACCCCTCCCACTGGGTGGTGGAGGAGGTCAAAAGCTGATCCAGCACCCCGTCGGTGTAATGGCTCACCGTAGTGGTGGGCTCAAAGCCGTTTCCGGCCATCTTGCCGGGATTGACCTGGACCGTCTTGCCGTTCTCTGTCTCATCCTTCGTGTAAATGAAATTCTTCTTCAGGGTATAATAGCCTTTGCCGGAGGCCGTATAGCAATAGTTTCCGGCTTCCAGGCCCACAAAAAGGTAGGCGGCGGTACCGTCGGAGACAGTGACGGAGCTGGGGGCGATGGCCGCTCCCGCGGAGAAACCGCTGGAAACGCTTACCGTCACGTCCTCAGGAGCCACCAGCTTCAACCCCGTCAGATCCTTGCCTCCGCTGACAGCCCAGCTCTTCACGCCGCCGGCGGCCGTGACCTTCATCGTCTCTTCGCCGGAGGGAACATACTGGAAGGCGTCGTCAGCCACGCTGTCCGGCGCGGTGAGATAGGTCATATTATAGGGAGTGCCGTCAATGGAAAGGCGGGTGCTGCCCGTGACAGCGGCCATGTTCAGCGTGGCATTCTGGCCGATGGACAGGGTGCCGCCGCCGGTGAAGGCGTTCACCTCCAGGGCGCCGCTGCCAATGGCCAGGCAGTTGCCCTTGGAGGCAGTCAGGTTCACCACCGCTGTTCCGCTGCACTCGGCACTGACGCCGCCGGTCACGGTAACATCCTCCAGGTCAAGGCGGATATCTCCATCCAGGCCAGTGCGGCCGCCGGCGATGATGTCGCCGTCCACCACCACGCCGCCGGAAACGGAGATGGAAATGTCACCGCTGTGTTCCCCGGTGGTATAGGAATTGCCGCCGTACAGGATCCCCTTCACGCTGCCGCCGGTGATGGTGATGTCCATCTGGCCGGTATGGCTGCCGTTATAAGTGGAGCAAATGGTATTCTCTGCCTCGCCGCCGGTCATGACCAGGGATGCATCGCCGGTCATGTCACCCTTGTAGTTGCCCACGTAAATATTACGCCAGGTACCGGAGTGAACGGTCAGGCTGGAATCCCCGGTGTAGTTGGTGTCCTTGAAGCCGCCCACCAAGCAGAAATTGTAGCCGTTGGACTTGGGAACGGTGGTCACGTTCTCACCAATGACAAGAGGATAGCCGTTGGCACAGAAATAGGTCAGGTTGGTGCTGTCGCTGTTTTTCGTCAGCGTGATATTCTCATACACCGTGGGGCCCAGATTGAGGTAGTCATTTTTGATATTCAGCCCCAGGTCAGGTGTCTTACCGGTCACCACGATGGTAAAAGCGTGGTGTTCCACATTTCCCTCTGTGTCCTTGTTGGGGGTGGGGCCGGTGGTGGTGGAAAAGCTGACGTTTTTCGTCACCACGATGCGGCCCACGGCGGTCTCGTCATTCTTCTTTCCCGCCGCCTCCATAAGGGCATAGAGCTTCTCATAGGCGGCCGTCATGGTCTTGACCGCCGTCTCCTCCGTCTTACCGTCATTTGCGTTGTTTCCGGAAGAGCCCACATACACCGTAGCCGTGTATGCGTCCTCACCGAATTCTGACGCAATGGCCGCCGTCGGCAGCATGGAAAGCAGCATACATACCACTACGATCATGCTCCATACGGCCCGCCTGGTCCTTTTTGCCATTCATATCGCTCCTTTCGATAAATTTTGTTTCGATAAATTTTGTATATTATACTACAAAATTGCCGCTGATTCAAGCCAATTTTGGTCATTCTATTCTTCTCTTTTGTCTCTTCAGGTCCGGCCATTTTGGCAAACAGGGCCCCTCTTCCTGTTTTTCGCAAATTTTTCCGTCAAAAAAAGAGGATATTCCCCTTTTTTCGAGTCAAACTATGCTTGCGATACCCAAGGACCCAAACGTTTGAAAAGAAAAGGAGAAAAGAGTTATGTCTACCAGCAACAACAAGATCAATGTTCCCGAGGCCCGCGCCGCTATGGACAAGTTCAAGATGGAGGCTGCTTCCGAGGTTGATGTACCCAGTTCATATTAAATACTATATCACAGACGATACATGACCCACTACTTAAAAAAGGCTGAACACCAGCGGTGTTCAGCCTTTTCTGCCCTTTGGGGCAATTATGCCTTTATGCAATTTCGGTGAGGTCATCCTTTTTCTTCGCATCGTCCTTTTTCTTTTCAGAAATCAGGCGCTGGACAAGCAAGTCCTTTACGCTTTTACCAGGCGTGAAAGATCGCTCCACGATATAGGTGCCTTCTCCGATTTTTACTTCATTTCTGTTTTCCATGTTCTATCCTCCGATATATCCTGTTCACTCGTCCTGACCCGTCTGAGCACTTACCAAAGTAAATAGAGGGAACACATCGTAGTTCCCATCCTTCGCAGACTTGAGTCCCAACTCACGAAGAACTCGTTTCTGAACTTCCGGCTTCAAATCATCTAAGTAAATATCAATCTCCATGCTGCTCCTCCTCAAGGTAGAACTGTTTCAAATGGACCCACTCGCAGTCCGGATAATGCCTGCGTTGGCAGGATAGGCAATTGATGGCACAGCATTCCTCCAACCAACATGTACGGCATGTGTTTTCACCGATGTAGTCACTGGAAGCATACCAAAAGCCTAAAGGGTGCTTCTTGATGTGCCATCCTCCACAGATATCACAGGACTTTTCCTCCCAAACTACATCTGTGACTTTGTCCCACTCAATCTGTTGCCCACACATTGGACAGAACCGCCACGACTCTTGATTGACACCATCACTGTGCTGCAACTTCGTTCCGCAAGTTGAACAGTAATAGCGCTTTATTACATTTGGGCGTTCTTGCTGGATTCTTGGTATCATTCTCAGTCACTCCTAACGACAGGGGCTGTAGTGCTCATGCGCTACAGCCCCATCAAATCACTTACTTCGAAATAGATGCTTGTATAAGTCGTCAATCCCTTTCTGCCTCCGACTCCAAGTAATGGGAGCAACTTCAAAGCCAGCTTCAGCCCCGAGCTCGATATAGCGATCCCGCGCTGTTCTTACCTTGTCGTTGTCCTGATAGTCAGAGTCGATCATGATATTCAACCTCTGGACCCCCAATACACTCAGTTCCTGGAGAAGCCTCTCATACTGTGAATAGCTCGGCACACCAGTAAGGCCTGCAAAGCCACACTCGTATTGGCTGCCAAGAGCGAAGTGATAGGCAAGATCTGCCTTCATAACACCCTCGGTCACACAGACAACCTCGTCGCCTTCTTGAACTCCGACATAATGAGGGCAGCATCTGGTTGGGGTACCATAGTACTTATCTACGCTGGTCAAGTTGTAGAATTTCTGGTTATAAACTCGATCCAGCCGAGCCTGTATTGCCTCAATCTGGCCATCATAATTGCGGTCAGGAATCATGATGCCCGATCCTCTGATGTCCAGAGTCCATTGGCCGGTCTCTTTCTGACAATAGAATCCCGGAACACCATCCAGAACACAGCCACGCTCCAACAACTCCGTTACAATGCGCTTGAGCCTTGTTGTCGGAGTAGTGCGATATCCCAACTGGTCGATTTCATCTTGGGTCAGACCTCGTTCGCGTAAGGAGGCTTGATGCGTAGGACACAGGGAAAGCAGAGAAAGGAGATTGGAATAGGTGTTATCCCGGACTCCTGCTGATGCAATTGGCAACTCCACTGTCTCAATCACTCTTCGCTTCGGACTATACTCGCGAAGCTTTTCTCCACTCTCGGAGCCAAATACCTTGCAGAGTTCCTCATATCTGGATCAACTACCAGAGTATAAGGACCGAATCAAACGAGTTTTTGAGCACAGGTGAGAACCGTTCATGGCTTGTGCGGAATTGCTGTCAAAACCCAAAGAATACAGTTGATATTATTCCCAAACGAGTGTAAAATGGATTCATACTTCATTCAATGTTAGCTGCGTAATGGCAGCCAGTCGAGAGGCTTTGCCATGTTGCAAGGTCTCGCTATGTTTTTATGGGGTGATTTCATGGAATATATTTCTGTAACTGAGGCGGCAGCAAAGTGGGGGCTTTCCAGGCGTAGAGTTTTGACCCTGTGTTGTGAGGATAGAATTCCTGGAATCAGCAGATTAGGCAATATATGGATGATTCCCAAGGATGCGGAAAAGCCGGCTGACTCATGCATTTAGCGTATTTAGCCCAGAATTCTCAGAAAGCCAGGAGGTCTTTCATCAGTTGGCCCGCTATCTGAACTCCATCTGACTTTCTCATATCGATTCCTTTTTTCTTTCCGCCATAAACAGCAAGGCCACCGGGTGTATTAAATACCGGTGGCCTTGCTGTTTGACTTAATAATTTGACTATTCACGCTTCATTTTTCTGTTTCATTAGATTCGTATTGATTAATTACTAATGGGAACAGATTCCACGCCAAATGTTGACCGCAGCGGTCACAAAAAGCCATATACTCTCTTTCTAAGCTGATTCCACATCGCGGGCACAGTGGGAAACTGTCGTTGTTCGGGAGCAATAGGATCTTTATAACCGGCTTGGGAAATCGGTAAGAGACAGTCTTTGCAAAAATCGTAAGAGAGGCATGTGAGCCAGATTGCCTAATATAGCTTGAGTTCAAAAGCCTAATGTTGCTCCACCAACGGCCAATGGATTCTTTCGTTGAAAAATTACAAATACAGCGCAATAGTTTTTGTTTTGTAACAGTTTTCTTATGAGTCAGATCAATACGCATATGCTTGCCTATACTCAGTCTGCGATCCATTTGGTACACATTCAATTCCTACAATACTCCTAGCCTGGTTCGGTAAAAATCAAAAGCACTTTATAAATATATGTATTATAAAGCGGAAATTGTGACATTTATCTGAGAAAAGAAAATTCTTGCCTTTTATTACGAACACCTTAGTCCAAAGCGATATGTAGTAGGGGGATTTGCTCCTGTTGTACCTTGAAAAATGAACAGACGGTACTCCAA
>JAEDEN010000082.1 GCA_016293265.1 Oscillospiraceae bacterium
TGCCGAAGTTGCCCTTGGAGTCCACAAAGGGCGTCAGCAGGGCGCCGTAGCCCTTGGACAGGCGGACCATGGTGTCGTAGATGGCGGCGTCGCCGTGGGGATTGAGGCGCATGGTCTGGCCCACGATGTTGGCGGATTTCGTCCGCGCGCCGGTGAGCAGGCCCATCTTGTACATGGTGTAGAGGAGCTTGCGGTGGGAGGGCTTGAAGCCGTCGATCTCGGGGATGGCCCGGGAGACGATGACGCTCATGGCGTAGGGCATATAGTTGGTCTCCAACGTGTCGGTGATGGGCTGCTCCACCACTGCCGCCCGCAATCCGCAGACGTTGGGATTATTTACTTTTGGCTTGTTTTCCTGGGGTTGCTTTTTCTTAGCCATTCTTTTTGATTCCCTTTCGGTAGATGTACCAGCAGCCGCCGCCCAAAATAACGGAGCCGCCCATGATATTGCCGATGGTCACCGGCAGGAGATTGCGGATGCAGATGTCATACAGGGAGAGGTCGGCCCCCGCCAGGACTCCCGCTGTCAGGTAGTACATATTGGCGACGCTGTGTTCGTAGCCCGCCATGATAAAGGCCGCCACCGGGAAAAAGAGGGATACCACCTTGCCTCCGGCATCCGTGGCCGCCGCGGCCATCCACACGCCAAGGCACACCAGCACGTTGCACAAAACGCCCCGCAAAAGGGCCTGCTCCACAGGCAGAAGCTTCCCCATGGCGGTGGCGGCCAGGAAGTCCTCCCTGCCGGCAAACACGCCGCTCCACACCGCCATGGCGGCCACCGCCGCCGCTCCCATGAAGTTGCCCAGATACACCACGCCCCAGTTGCGCAGCATCCGGGACAGGGTGATGCGCCGGTCCAGCCAGGCGATGGACATCATGCAGTTGCCCGTGAAAAGCTCCGTCCCGGTGAGCACCACCATGGCCAGCCCCGCCGGGAACACGCACCCAGCGATGAGACGCCGGAGGGAGAGGTTTGCCACCTCCATGGAGCTCCAGGTGGAGGCCACCCCCGCCAGGGCGATGAAGGCGCCGGCCAGGATGGCGGAGACCAGCATTTTCCCAAAGGGCAGCGCGGCCTTCCGCTGGCCCACAGTCAAAAAGCTTTCGCATACCTCCGCCGGGGAAAGAGAACGTGGATTCATGAAAAGGTTCCTCCTGCTTTTCAGATTGGGGCGGCGCCTTCCTCAGGAGATATCCGCCATATCCAGGTATTTGTAGCCGTTTTCGGCGATATGGTCCTTGCGGCCCTGAAGGTTGTCCCCCAGGAGCAGGTCGAAGACCTGGGCGGTGCGCTCCACATCCTCGGGCATGACGCGGATGAGGCGGCGGGTCTCGGGGTTCATGGTGGTCAGCCACATCATGTCCGGGTCGTTCTCGCCAAGGCCCTTGGAGCGGTCCACCTTCACCTTCTTGCCCTCCAGCTCCTTGAGGATGGCGGCCTTCTCCTGGTCGGAATAGGCGAACCAGGTCTTTTCTCCGCAGTTGATCTCAAAGAGGGGGGTCTCTGCGATATAGACATAGCCCTCCCGGATCAGGGTGGGGGTGAGGCGGTAGAGCATGGTGAGCACCAGCGTCCGGATCTGGAAGCCGTCCACGTCGCCGTCGGTGCAGATGACCACCTTGTTCCAGCGAAAATTGGCAAGGTCAAAGGCGGCCATGTTCTTCACGTGCTTGCCCTGGACCTCCACGCCGCAGCCAAGGACGCGGATCAGGTCCATGATGATGTCGCTTTTGAAAATGCGGGCGTAGTCCGCCTTCAGGCAGTTCAGGATCTTGCCCCGGATGGGCATGATGCCCTGGTATTCCGCATCGCGGCTCAGCTTGACGCTTCCCAGGGCGGAGTCGCCCTCCACGATATAAATCTCCCGCTTGCTCACGTCCTTGGAGCGGCAGTCCACAAACTTCTGCACCCGGTCGGCAATGGAGATGTTGGCGGAGAGCTTGTTTTTGATGTTCAGCCGGGCCTTTTCCGCGCTTTCCCGGCTGCGCTTGTTGATGAGCACCTGCTCGGCGATCTTTTCCGCGTCGAAGTGGTTTTCAATGAAGTAGATCTCCAGGTTGGAGCGGAGGAACTCCGTCATGGCCTCCTGGACGAACTTATTGGTGATGGCCTTTTTGGTCTGGTTTTCGTAGCTTGTCTGGGTGGAGAAGTTGTTGGACACCAGCACCAGGCAGTCCTCCACATCCGCCCAGGTGATCTTGCTCTCGCTTTTCTGGTACTTGTTCTGCTGCCTGAGATAGGCGTCAATGGCGGAGACAAAGGCGGACCTGGTGGCCTTCTCCGGGCTGCCGCCGTGCTCCAGCCAACTGGAGTTGTGGTAGTGCTCGATGACGTTCACCTTGTTGGAAAAGCAGCAGATCACGGAGAACTTCACCTTGTAATCCGCCATATCCGCCCGGTCCCGGCCCTTTTTCTCCCCCTGCCAGAGGACGGGGGCGGTAAGGGTGGGCTGGTCCCCCACCAGCTCGGCCATATAGTCGGCGATGCCGTTTTCGTAGAGGAAGTCCGCCTCCTCAAACTCTCCCTGCTCCACCTCGTTTTTGAAGTGGAAGGTAACGCCGGCGTTGGTCACGGCCTGGCGCTTCAGCACGTCGGTAAAATACTCCGCCGGGATGGCGATGTCCGTAAAGACCTCCAGGTCGGGGAGCCATCTGGTGCGGGTGCCGGTCTTTTTTGCCTGGTTCCGGGGCAGGGGCTTCTTCCCCAGCTCCCCTACAATCTCGCCCCGCTCAAAATGGAGGGTGTACTCGAATCCGTCCCGCCAGACGGTGACGTCCATGTAGCGGGAGGAATACTGGGTGGCGCAGGAGCCAAGGCCGTTGAGGCCCAGGGAGTATTCATAGTTGTCGCCGGAGGTGTTGTCGTATTTGCCGCCGGCGTAAAGCTCGCAGAATACCAGCTCCCAGTTCCAGCGCTGCTCCTTTTCGTTCCAGTCCACGGGGCAGCCGCGGCCGGCGTCCTCCACCTCCACGCTGTGGTCCAAAAAGCGGGTGACGGTGATATGGGTGCCGTGGCCCTCCCGGGCCTCGTCGATGGAGTTGGATAAAATCTCAAAAACGGCGTGCTCACAGCCGTCCAGCCCGTCGGAGCCGAAAATGACTCCCGGGCGTTTGCGCACGCGCTCCGCGCCCTTCAGGGCGGAAATGCTCTCGTTGCCGTATTCCTGCTTCTTCGCTGCCATGGTTCCTCCATATTGGCATATGCTGCCGGTTTTATCATATGGTCCTTATATATCGTAAATCCCTTCCGGGGCCTCATACGCCCTTGGGCGGGGGTCCCCCTGAGGGCAGACCGGGGCGGTTTGCCGCGTATTTATTATTGTATCACAAAGGCGGCGGATGTTTCAAGTGCAGCGGCAGGCCCTCCCTTTTCCCGCCTTTCCCCTATGCTTTTTTGTCCTTTTCGCCGGAAATGTTGTTGCGCAACGTTTTCCATAAAGGGCTGTCACCCTGAGTTTTTCCTTATTCCACAAAGGTTTTGCACATTTTCCACACCTTTTTCCACACCGTTATGTTAACTCTTAGTTAAGAGAAAAGTTCCCGTTTTCCCCGCTGCAAAAAAAGTTGAAAACAGGAATTGACAACGGCCCCCCGCAAGCCTATCATAGGGAGGTAAAAAGTTAGTTACCGTTAACGAGGAGGACCATATGGAATTTCTTTGGAGTGTGATCGGCATCACGGCCCTGGCCGGCATGGGCGGCACGGGCATGGGCGGTCTTGTCTCCTGCCTCTTTCGCAAGGACTCCAGCAAGACCGTCAGCCTTCTGCTCTCCTTCGCGGCAGGCGTCATGACATCCGTTGTGTGCTTCGACCTGCTGACGGAGGCGCTGCACCCGGAGGAGATGGATATCAGCGTTTTTCTTGTCATCACGGGGGTCATGGTGGGCTATGTCGTCATCGCAACCCTCAACGCCTGGATCGACCGGGGCACCGACCACGAGGTGGCCCACATCGACGAGAGCCATCCCCGCACCGCCGACTCCCTGGAGGAGCTCACCCACGCCAACCACTTCCAGGAACACAGGGAGGGCCGCCAGCCCCGCAGCGGACTGTTCCTGGCCGGTCTTGTGATGGCGGCGGCCATCGCCCTCCACAATGTGCCTGAGGGCATGGTCATCGGCGCCTCCTTCGCCAAGTCCGCCGGGGAGCTGCTTGAAAACCGGGGCGGCCTCACCATGGCCATTGTCATCGGCCTGCACAACATCCCGGAGGGCATGGCCGTGGCCGTACCCCTGATCTCCGGCGGAATGCCCAAGTGGCGCTCCGTCCTCGTCACATCCCTGACGGGCTTTCCCACCATCCTGGGAGCCATTCTGGGCTATACCGTGGGCGCCATGGGCCCCACCGCCCTGGCCCTCTCCCTGAGCTTCGCCTCCGGCGCCATGCTGTACGTGGTCTTTGGTGAGCTGCTGCCGGAGTCCATCCTCATGTGGCGGTCCAAGGTCCCCGCCGCCGCGGCCATCATCGGCATGATGACCGGCCTTTTGATCATCTACGTCTGAATCCTCAGCATCCGCCCCTTTGTCCCAGACGCATCCCGGGGCGGCATTCCTCAAGCAGGCTTGCAGCGGCAGGCGGACCTTGCCGCTGGGGAAGCCCCACGGGTCTTCCCACAAATACAGCCCCGGACCGGTCAAATCGGTCCGGGGCTTTTCTAATTCTAATCCGGGAAAGAGCCGCTTTACTTCTTGTCGCTGGCGGTCTCGCAGTAGGCGCAGCGGTAGGTGCGCTTGTCGGCGTCGCTGAGCAGGAAGATGGCGTCCAGCTGAGGCTCCGCCACGGTGATGCAGCGGGGATTGCGGCAGTGGATCACATTGGTGAGCCGCTTGGGAAGCTCCAGGTGCTTCTTTTCCACCAGCTTCCCGTCCTTGATGATGTTGACGGTGATATTCGGGTCGATATAGCCCAGCACATCCAGATCCAGCTCCAGAGGGGAGTCGATCTTGATGATGTCCTTCTTACCCAGGTGTCCGCTGCGGGCGTTTTTGATGATGGCCACGGAGCAATCCAGCTTATCCAGGTTCAGGTGCTTGTAGATCTCCATGCTCTTGCCGGCCTGGATGTGGTCCAGGACCACGCCGTTCAGAATGCTGTCAATATTCATAAATACTCTCCTCCCTTACACTTCGATGCCCAGGAGCTTCAGGATCAGGGCCATGCGGATGAACTTGCCGTTTTTGACCTGCTTCCAGTAGGCGGCCCTGGGGTCCTTGTCCACCGCCACGGAGATCTCGTTCACGCGGGGCAGGGGATGCAGGATGGAGAGGTCCGGCTTTGCGTTTTCCAGCTTCTCAGGGGTGAGGATATAGCTGTCCTTCAAGCGGACATAATCCTCCTCGTTGAAGAAGCGTTCCTTCTGAACCCGGGTCATGTAGAGGATGTCCAGCTCCGGCAGGGCCTCTTCCAGGCTGGTGGTCTGGGTGTAGGGGATGCCCTTCTTTTTCAGGGCCTCCTCCTTCACATAGCGGGGAAGCTTCAGCTCCTCCGGGGAGATGAGGACGAAGTTGATGCCCTCATAGCGGCTCAGGGCGTTCACCAGGGAGTGGACGGTGCGGCCGAACTTCAGGTCGCCGCAAAAGCCGATGGTGAAGCCGTTGAGCCTGCCCTTTTCCCGGTGGATGGTGAGCAGGTCCGTCAGGGTCTGGGTGGGGTGGTTGTGGCCGCCGTCGCCGGCGTTGATGATGGGCACGTCGCAGTGCTGGGCGGCGGCGTAGGGCGCGCCCTCCTTGGGATGGCGCATGGCGATGATGTCGGCATAGCAGCTTACGGTGTGGACGGTGTCGCCCACGGTCTCACCCTTGGCGGTGGAGCTGGAAGCGGCGGCGGAAAAGCCCAAAACGCTTCCGCCCAGGCCCAGCATGGCGGATTCAAAGGACAGGCGGGTGCGGGTGGAGGGCTCGAAGAAGAGGGTGGCAAGCTGCTTGTGGGCGCAGGCATCCTGGTACTTCACGGGGTTTTCAATGATGTCCTCAGCGGTGGCGATGAGCTGGTCGATCTCCTCCACGCTCAGGTCAACGATGTCAATCAGATTTCTGGCCATAATTTTTCCCTCCCTGCTTTCAGCCGATCCAGCTCTCGTCGGAGGGGTTGGCGCGGAACTTCTTCAGCCGCTCAATGTCCTCCGGGCGGATCTTTCCTTCCTCGGCGGCCACCTCACACACGGCGTCGAAGTTGGAAAGGCTGTAGTTGATCACGTCGGCGTCCTTCATGCGGTCAATGCCCTTCTGCAGGCCATAGGTGAAGATGGACACCACGCCCAGCACCTGGGCTCCGGCCTCCCGCAGGGCCTCCACCACCTCGATGCAGCTTCCGCCGGTGGAGATCAGGTCCTCCACCACCACCACCTTCTGGCCGGGGAGGAGCTTGCCCTCGATGCGGTTGCCACGGCCGTGATCCTTGTTGCCGGAGCGGACATAGCCCATGGGCAGGCCCATGAGATGGCCCACGATGGCGGCGTGGGCGATGCCGGCGGTGGAGGTGCCCATCAGGACCTCCACGGTGGGGTAATGCTTGCAGATCAGGTCCACCAGGCCCTCTTCCACATGGGTGCGGACGGCGGGGGCGGTGAGGGTGAGGCGGTTATCGCAGTAGATGGGGCTCTTGATGCCGCTGGCCCAGGTGAAGGGCTCATCGGGGCGCAGGAACACGGCGCCGATGGACAGCAGGTCATGGGCGATGGTCTTTTCCAGATTCATTCAAACAGTCCTCCTGAAATTTTTTTGATGATGCGGTCTACGGACAGGGACGCCTCAGCCGAGAAAGTCCTTCACGGCCCGGCGGTAAGCGGCCACGGGGTCCTCCGCCTGGGTGATGGGGCGGCCCACCACAATATAGTCGCAGCCGGCCTTCCCCGCCTTTTCCGGGGTCATGACCCGCTTCTGGTCGCCCACGGCGCTGTCGGCAAAGCGGATGCCGGGGGTGACGGTAACAAAGTCCGCTCCGCAGCGCTCCTTCACCAGCGCGGCCTCCAGGGGAGAGCACACCACGCCGTCCA
>JAEDEN010000015.1 GCA_016293265.1 Oscillospiraceae bacterium
CGGCAGTCATTCGACTGCCGCTTTTTTCTATGCCAAGGAGCCTTGCCGCCGGGATCCCGGCGGCTTTTGTCATCCTTTTGTTCTTTTTTGGCCTTTCCCTCATGATAAGATCAATATAACGAAAGAAAGGAGGCCTAAGAAATTATTGAGGATAGTGCTGTCTAGCATTCCTCCCGCTCCTTCTCTTTGGCGGAAGGAATTATTTTTTCTCAAAAAATTGGAAGAAACACTTTCGTTTTGAATTAGAATGTGGTAAAATTCACCTAAAGAAGAAGCGGGAATTAAGGGTTGACTGGACAAATTGTTCAATCGGAAAGGAGCGAACCATGTTGGAATTGCTTTGAGACGCTTTTTATCTCAGCGGCGGCCTGACTGTGGTGGGAATGCTGGTTCTGCCGGTTTTGTTCTTGGTCATCATCAACGCCGTCTATTTTCTCCTTGAGATGTTCGGTAACGTCCACGAGCGGGGCGGTGCTTCTTCCTGAAATCCAGCCTGTACGTTGCGGGCCGCGAAAGCGGCCCGTATTTTTTGGGGGTGTTCCTCTCATTGAAATCCCGGTACTGTGTGTGATATGATGATAAATAATTGCCTACGAGGAGGGCAAAGTAATGAAAGAATGGACACGCCCGGCACCGGCCAAGGTAAATCTGGCGTTAGATATCCTGGGCCGCCGCCCGGATGGCTACCACGATATGTATATGGTCATGCAGACCATCTCCCTTTGCGATACCGTCGCTGTTGCGGAGGCAACGGAGGGGTTCACCCTTGCGGCGGAGGGCATCGTCCTCCCGGAGGGGAAGAAAAGCCTGGAACAGCGGGCGGCAGAGGTGTTTTTCGCCGAGATCGGCCGCCCCATGCCGCCGCTGCGGGTGGAGCTGCAAAAGGTGACTCCCGCCTATGCGGGTCTTGGAGGGGGCAGCGCGGACGTGGCGGCGCTGCTGCGCATCCTGCGGGATGTATACGCTCCGGATTTGCCGGGTGAGACCCTGGAGCGTATCGGTTTTCAGGTGGGCAGTGATATGCCTTTCTGCGTCCGGGGCGGTACGGCTCTGGCCCAGGGCAGGGGAGAGGTGCTCACCGACCTTGCGCCCCTCCCGGATTGCTGGTTCGTCCTCTGTAAGCCTGCCTTCGGCATTCCCACACCCCAGCTCTTTGCCCGGGTATCCGCCTGCGGGTTCGGGAACCGTCCGGATGTTCTCGGCATGATGGCAGCCCTGGAGCGGGGAGATCTGGTGGGAATCGCAGAGCGCCTTGGGAACGTATTTGAGGCGGTGCTCCCAGTGGAATACGGCGAAGTGCTCAGGATCAAGGAGGAACTGATGGCGCTTGGCGCTATGGGCGCCGCCATGAGTGGCTCCGGCCCCACGGTCTTTGGCATATTCCGGGAAGATTCCGCTGCCCGAAATGCCCTGCGGATATTGGGGCAAACCTATCCTCAGACCTACCTTGCCCAGCCTGTAAGGCGATTTTAACGGCTTACAGGGCTTCGTGCAAAACTATGATGCCGGTCTCTTTTGGCGCCGCGGTCTGAAAAGACAATGGGGCCTCGTTCCTGTATCTTGCCCCGCCGGGGCCGTCCGTTTTCGGGCGGCCTTGTTTTTTTCAAAGCAGGTTTAAAAGGATGCAAAAACGTCCATCCTTTCTGAAGATCAAAGAAAAGGACGTTGACATATGAAATCTGCTGAGCAAAAGAAAACCTTGAAAACAATAGAGCTTGCCCTTCTCATAGGTCTTGCAGCAGCGCTTCTCATAGGGGCTGTATCGCTGCGGACCCAGGAGAGTCTTTCGGAAAAGGTGGTGCGGCTCCATGTCCTTGCCAATTCCGATTCCCGGGAGGATCAGGCGCTCAAGCTTCGGGTGCGGGACAGGGTTCTGGCACGCACCACGGAACTGCTGGAGAAATCCTCAGACCGAAGGGAGGCGGAAAGCCGCCTCCGGGGCCGGCTTTTGGAACTGGAGGCCATCGCCGCGGAGGAGATCGCGGCAGCCGGCTATGATTACGCCGTGACGGCCCAGCTTACCAATACGCATTTCCCTACCAAGGAATATGACGGCTTTGCGCTCCCGGCTGGGAACTATCTGGCCCTTCGCATTGTCATTGGCGGTGGAGAGGGGCAGAATTGGTGGTGCGTGGTGTTTCCTCCGCTTTGTACCGCCGCGGCGGCGGATGTTCCTGCGTCGGCAATGGCTGCCGGTTTTTCGGAGGCAGAAGTGGGCCTTATCACAGAGGAGGACCGGGGCTATGTGCTGAAATTCAAGGCCGTGGAATGGTGGGAGGCCCTCCGGTCCAAATGGGAGGACTGAGAGTGGAACATATCCGCTGCTTTTTATACGGCCGTGATGGAGACCGTTCCAAGAAAACCGCGCCCAAAGCGCCCAACCAAAACGCAAGAACAGCCTGCCGCCGGCAGGCTGTTCTTTATTTCGGCGGTTTAGTCAATACCGCGATATCCTGTTGGGGCAGGGGCTGCGTTCTCCTTATTTGGCAAGGTAGGCATCGATATTGAAGTCCAGCAGACGCGTGTCCCGCCGGAGATACAGCGGGTGGTGGGGATGGCCGGACTTCAAAAGCGGCCCCGCGGTGTACCATTTTGCGCCCACCGCCTTGCCGTCGGCGGCAAAGTCCCGCATACAATCCGTGAGGTAGCTTCGTTTTTCGATCATGTTTCCCCAAGCGGCCCAGACGGAGGGCTGAGGGGAGAGGGAGAGAAGGTAGCGGAAGGCTTTGCGGTTTTCCTGGTGGAGCCGGAGGTTGCACACGGGTTCCATGTCGTCCGGGCGGGTAGCCCGCTGGGCATAGATGTTGAACATCAGGAAGCTGTCATATCCGTTGGACAGGGCGATGCGGTTCACTGACTGGAGGGTGGGGTCAAGGGCTTCCGGCGCGGCGGTGGAAGGATTGATGCCGATGCAGATCAGGGGCTTTTTCCCCCGGGTTCCAAGGATGTAACGGTATTCGGAATAGAAATTCGGCACATACAGCCACTTTTCCACATCGTAATCGGGAGAGGGAGAGAGGGCGGCTTCCAGTGCCGGATCGAAGAGCTCCAGTGTAAGCGTATCGGTTGTGGACAGGGGGATATGCATGGCGGTACCTCCTGGGATCGTCTTTTTCCCAGTGTACCACATGGGCGAAAAAAAGACAATCAGGTCTTCTTATGGAGCCGCAAGTGTGATATGATAAAACAAATGAAACCCGACAAGGAGACCTGTTATGCTGAGCATTTTGATTGGCCGCGCCAAAACAGGAAAATCCGATACCGTGCTGCGCCGTATTGCGTCCCTGGGGGATTCCGGCCGCCAGATCCTGCTGGTGCCGGAGCACGCCTCCTATCTGGCGGAGGTGGATCTTTGCCGCGTCTGCGGGCCCACCGCCAGCCGCCATGCGGAGGTTTTGAGCTTCCGCCGCCTTGCCGACCGGGTGCTCTCCGTCACCGGAGACAGTGCCGATGTGATTTTGGATGCAGGCGGTAAGCTGCTGACGCTGCAAAAAGTCCTGATGGAAGTTTCTCCGGAGCTGACGGTCTATCGCCGTCCCTCTCAGAAGCCCGCTTTTTTGCAGCAGCTTCTGGATCTGTTTGACGAGCTGCGCTGCTATGAGGTAACGCCGGAGACACTCTACAGGGCATCGGAGCGCATCGAAAGCGCTACCGGCGAAAAGCTCCATGACCTGAGTCTGCTTTTTGGAGCCTATGAGGCCCGCCTCCACCGTCCGGGACTGGATATCCGGGATAAAATGACCAAGCTCTGTGACCATCTGGAAGAATCCTGTTATGCCGCAGGAAAGGATATTTTTATTGATGGCTTCACCTATTTCAATACCCAGGAGCGCCGTGTGCTGGAGATCATGCTGCGGCAGGCAAACTCTGTCACTGTCACGCTGATGGGCGAGGTGGGGAGCCGGGAAGAAATTTTCGATTCCACGCTGAAGACCTTCGCTCAGCTCAGGCGCCTTGCCGGGGAGGCGGGCCGTGCCGTGGAAGTGGAGCAGTTGGCCAGAGAGGACCGGTCTGCCCTTGGACATCTGGAGCGCTGTTTTTTTGGCGACCATCTGCCCTTCGAGGGAGATTGCGGCGCCATCCGCATCCGGGAGGCCGACACCGTCTACTCCGAGGTGGAGCAGGCGGCGGCAGATATCCTGCGCCTGACGGCGGCGGGGAAGTGCCGGTTCCGGGATATCACCGTTTCCGCCCGGAATATGGGGGATTATATGGCCACCATTGAAACGGTATTTGAGCGTTACGGCATTCCCGCCTATTTAAGCCGCCGCAGCGATATTCTGGAAAAACCTGTCCTGAGCCTGCTGACCGGTGTTCTGTCGGCTATAGGCAACGGCTATGAATATGAGGATATGTTCCGCTGGCTGAAGACGGGTCTGGCGGGTCTGACGCCGGAGGAATGCGACCGGCTGGAAAACTATGTCTTGAAGTGGGAGATCCACGGGAATATGTGGCTGCGGGATGTGGATTGGGCGGAGAATCCCGATGGCTACGGCGCGGCCTGGAATGAGACGCGCCAGGCGGAGCTGGATGCGGTGAACGCCCTGCGACGCCGCGTCCGCCAGGTCCTTTCGGATCTGGCAGAAGGCATGAAAACCGCGAAGACGGCGGGCGATAAAGTGGAAAAACTTTACAGCTTTATGGAGCGGCTGAACCTCCGGGAAGCCCTGGAAGAGCAGATGCGCACCCAGGCGGAAGCCGGACGGCTGCAAATGGCGGAAGAGACCGCCCAGCTTTGGGACATTCTCTGCGGCGTGCTGGACCAGTTCGTAGAGATCCTGGGAGACGAGCCCATGGAGCTGGAGGAATTCACCCGCCTCTTTCGCCAGATCCTGACCCAGTACAGCGTAGGTACCATCCCGGTGTCTGTTGACCAGGTATCCGTCAGTGAGATTACCCGCAACGACCGCCATACCATGAAGTATCTCTTCCTCCTGGGCGTTAACGACCATGTGATTCCAGATACCGGGCAGCGGGGCGGTATTTTGAATGATGATGACCGGGACGAGCTCTTCCAACTGGGCGTGGAGCTTGCTCCCGGTGGCATGGAGCGGATCGGCATCGAGCTGCAAAATCTCTATGCGGCCCTTGCCCAGCCCACCCAAGGGGTTACCGTCAGCTATCCGGTGACGGATATCTCCGGTGCGGAGCTGCGTCCTGCCTTTGTGGTGGAGCGGCTGCGCAAGCTCTTCCCGGGTATCAAGATTGAAAAGGAAAGCCCTGAAAAGGAGTACCGCTTAACAGCTGTCCTGCCCGCTCTGGAAGCTGCCGGTACCATGCCGGGGGGCAGGCTCTGGCAATACTTCGCCGGAGAGGAAAGCTACCGCCTCCAGCTTGCGGCCATGTCCCAGGCGGCGGATTTCCGGCGCGGTTCCCTTTCCCGGGAGGCGGTCCGGACCCTTTACGGCCAGCGCATCTCCATGTCCGCTTCCCGGGTGGAACGGCTGCGGTCCTGCCATTTTGCCTACTTTATGGAATATGGCCTGCGGGCAAAGCCCAGGACGCCCGCCGCCTTTGACGCCCCTCAGATCGGAACCTTCCTCCACTTCCTGCTGGAAAACGTAACGGCGGAGGTGCTGCGCCGGGGCGGCTTTGCTCAGGTGGAGGAAGAGGAGCTCCATGCCCTGGTGCGAACCTACATTGAGCTGTATGTGGACCAGGAGCTGCATCATTTTCAGGAAAAAAACGCCCGCTTCCGCTATCTCTTCTCCCGCCTGCGGGCTACGGCCTACGCCGTGATGGATCAGGTAGCGGAAGAACTGCGCCATTCGGACTTTGTGCCCATCGCCTTCGAGATGGACTTTGGCGACGGGAAGACCATGCCTTCGGTGGTGATATCCGAGCCGGGGGCGGAGCTTCGCCTGGGCGGCAAGGTGGACCGTGTGGATGGCTGGGTAAAGGAGGGGAAGCTCTATCTCCGGGTAGTGGATTACAAGTCCGGGCGGAAGTCCTTTGATCTGGGGGCAGTGCGGATGGGACTGGATATTCAGATGCTGCTGTATCTGTTCACGCTGCAAAAAGAGGGGAAAGCCTATTTCGGGAAGGAGATCGAACCGGCAGGTGTACTGTATCTTCCTGCCCGGGACCAGGTGCTTCCCGCCAGCCGTACCGTCACGGCGGAGAAGCTCAGGGCCATGCGGGAAAAGGAGCTGCGCCGCTCCGGATTACTTCTGGCAGAGCCGGCCGTGCTGCGGGCCATGGAGCATGAGGCGCTGGAAGAACCTCATTTTCTGCCCTTGCAGGTGCGAAGGGACGGCAGCCTTTCCGGCAGCATCGCCTCGGCGGCCCGGCTTGGAAAACTTGGGTGGTATGTTGAAAAACTCCTCCATGAGATCACCTGCGAAATCCGGGACGGCAACATTGACGCCGACCCCTGCTGCAAAACGGAGGAGGACACCCCCTGCCGTTACTGCGACTGGGCGGAGGCCTGCCACTTCTGCGACGGCAAGGGCGGCGACCACCTGCGCTATATCCAGCCGGTGCAGCGGGATGAATTCTGGAAGATGCTGGAAGAGGAGGGAGACTGAATGGCATTGACCCTGACGCCGCAGCAGCAGGCTGTTGTTGAAAACCGGGGCGGAAGCCTTCTGGTCTCCGCCGCCGCCGGATCCGGCAAGACGAAGGTCCTGGTGGAGCGGCTTTTCCGCTATGTGACGGAAGAGCACTGCAGCGTGGATGATTTCCTCATCATCACCTATACGAAAGCCGCGGCGGCGGAGCTTCGCAGCAAGATTGCCTCGGAGCTTTCCCACCGTATGGCGGAGCACCCCCGGGATGAGCATTTGAAACGCCAGCTCCTGCGGGTCTATCAGGCGGACATCAAGACCGTGGACGCCTTTTGTACCGCCTTGGTGCGGGAAAATACCCACCTCCTTGCCAAAGAGGGGGAGCGACACGCCCTGACGCCGGATTTTCGTGTGTTGGATGAAAACGAGGCGGCGCTGGTGCGGGAGCGCGTCCTGAACCGTACCCTGGAGGGATTTTATGACACTCTGGACGAGTCCAAAGCCCAGCTTGCGGATACCCTTGGCGCCGGCCGGGACGACCGGGCACTGGTGCAGCTGGTGCTGGAGGTTTATGAAAAGCTCCAGAGCCACGCCTATCCGTCCAAATGGCTGGAGGACAGCAAGGCGGTCTGGCAGGATACCTGTTTGACCTTCGATGAAACGCCTTATGCCGCCGAGCTTCTAGCGGTGATCCGCCGTAAGGCGGGCCACTGGGCCGCCCTGCTGCAAAGCGCCGCCAAGCGTACAGAACTGGATGAGGCCCTTTCAAAGGGCTACGGTGAAAAGTTCCGCGCCGTGGCATACGCCTTTTCCCATCTGGAAAAGGCGGCGGACTGGGAGGACGCCCGCGCCCGGGCGGCGACGGTGGTCTTTCCGCGCCTGACCACCCCCAAGGGCCGCAAGGACGATGGGGATATCGTCGCACTCAAGCGGATTTGGGACGGCTGCAAAGAGGACATGAAAAAGCTGGAAGAGCTTCTGGAGGTCAGCGCGGAAGAGGCTATGGAGGATATCCGCGCCGTTGCACCGGCCATGACGGCCCTGCTGAATCTGACGGCGGAATTCCAGAGTGCCTACCGGGCGGAAAAGCTGCGGATGAACGCGGCGGACTTTTCCGATCAGGAGCATCTGGCCCTGGAGCTGCTGGTGGGGGAGGAGGGCGCCCCTACGGAGTTGGGCCTACAGGTGTCTGCCCGTTACCGGGAGATTCTGGTAGACGAATACCAGGATACAAACGAGATTCAAAACGCCATTTTCCGGGCGGTTTCCCGGAATGGACAAAATATTTTCACCGTGGGGGACGTGAAGCAGAGCATCTACCGTTTCCGCTTGGCAGACCCCACCATTTTCCTTGGAAAATACAACCGCTTCCGATCCTACGAGGAGGCGGAGGAAGGGGAGGAGCGGAAGATCCTGCTTACGAAAAATTTCCGCTCCCGTCGGGAGATTCTGGAGAGCACCAACTTCATTTTTGAAAATATTCTTTCCCGGGAAATGGGGGAGATGGAGTATGGTGAGGACGAGGCGCTTCATTTCGGCGCGGAGTATTATCCGCCCCGGGAGGACTGTGCCACAGAGTTCCACCTTATCGCTGCCCACCGCAAGTCTCCGGAGATTTCCCATCCGGTCAAGCGTCTCACCGCGGAGGCCCGCTTTGTTGCCCGCCGCATTCAGGAACTCTTGGAGGAGGGCTACCCCGTGACAGACGGCGACGGGACCCTCCGTCCTTGCCGGAGCGAGGACATCGTGATCCTGATGCGCTCCCCGGGCAGCCGTGCGGCGGCTTTTGCCGAGGCCCTGGCGGAACGGAACATCCCCTGCTCCTTTGAAGAAAGCGGCGACTTTTTCTCCACCATGGAGATTTCCGTCACCATGGGGCTCCTTGCCGTTGTGGACAATCCCCGGCAGGATGTGCCCCTGATTTCCGTGCTGCGTTCGCCGGTGTTCGGCTTTACGCCGGACCGCCTGGCGGAGATTCGTGGAAAGGACCCGGGAGGCGACTTTTATGACGCCGTAAAGGCCGACGGGGGAGAGGACTGCGGGGCTTTCCTGGAGACTTTGAGTGAGCTGCGTCATGCCGCCCGGGATATGAGCGTTCACCGCCTGGTGTGGCATATGTATAACAAACTGAACCTACTTGGAATTTTCGGCGCCATGGAGGAGGGAGCCAAGCGGCGGGAAAACCTGATCGCTTTCAGCCGCCACGCTGAAAAATTCGAGAGCAACGGCTACCGTGGCCTGTTTGCCTTCATGACCCAGCTTCGCCGTCTGGTGGAAAGCGGACAGGCACCCTCCACCAAGGCAGCCGCCGCGGTGAACGGCGTTCGCCTGATGAGCATCCACAAGTCCAAGGGCCTGGAGTTTCCCATCGTGTTCCTCGCCGATCTGGACCATGCATTTTCCAGACAGGACTTCGACACGGCGGTGTTGGTACATCCCGGGTTGGGCCTTGGCCCCCGCTGTGTGGATTTGAAACGGAAAATCAAATACCCCACCCTTGCCCGCCTTGCCGTGGAGGAAAAGCTGCGCCGGGAAAACCTGGCCGAGGAGCAGCGGATCTTGTACGTGGCCATGACCCGGCCCAAAGAGAAGCTGATCCTGGTGGACTCCATGTATTCCGCCCAACAAACGCTGCAAAAGCTCTGTGCCCTGGCCTCCTGCCCGGTGATGCCGGAAACGGTGGCGGCGGCGAAGAACTTCGGCCAGTGGGTGCTGCTGCCCCTGCTGTGCCGGACGGAGAGCACACCGCTGCGCGCCTATGCAGAAGCGGATGTGGGGGATGTTGATTCCAGCGGTACCAGACAGTGGCAAGTATTTTTACATGACAGCGAAGAATACCGTGAGAGACCGGCTGCTTTCCATTCGGAAGAGTGGGGGGAGAAGAAAGAATCCACTTTTGACCCGGAACTGCTCTCCTTCCGCTATCCCTACCGGCGGGAGACGCTGCTTCCCGCCAAGCTGACGGCAACCCAGCTCAAAGGGAGAGCCCTGGACGAGGAAATCGCGGAAAAGGCAGCCCATACGCCCTACCTGCGGCCCCTGTCCCAGCCTAAATTCCGACGGGCGAGCCATGGCTTGCTTCCGGCAGAACGGGGCACGGCCACTCATCTGGTACTTCAGTTTTTGGATTTTTCCGACTTCGATGTTCCGGGCCAGGTGGAGAAGCTGCGCCTGCGCGCTCTTTTGACGCCGGAGCAGGCGGCCGCCGTGGATGTGGCGGCGCTGGAGCGCTTCCTGGCCTCCCCCTTGGCGGAAGAGATCCGAAGGGGGAAGAACCTCCATCGGGAGTACCGCTTCACGCTGCTGATGCCGGCGGTGGAGTATGACCCGGCGGCAGCGGAGGAGGATTCCATTTTGCTTCAGGGTGTTGTGGATTGCTGGTTTGAAACAGCCGATGGCCTTACGGTGGTGGATTTCAAGACCGACCATGTCTTCACCGATGAAGACATCGAAAAAAGAGCCGCCCATTACCGCCCCCAGTTGACCGCCTACTCCCAGGCCCTGCAGCAGGTGCTGGAGAAAACCGTCAGCCGCCGGGTGTTGTGCTTCCTCTCCGCCGGGAAAACGGTGGATGTATGAGAAAGACGAAATTCCTTGAAAAAATTTTAAAAAGGACTTGCATTTCAAAATGGCGTGTGCTAAAATCACTGTTGCCTTTGTAAAAAGGAAGTTCAGTATGAAAGAGGTGAACGAGAGCAATGAAGGAAGGAATCCATCCCAATTATCAGCAGACTACTATTACTTGCGCCTGCGGTAATGTGATTGAGACAGGTTCTACCAAGAAGGATATCAAGGTGGAAGTCTGCTCTAAGTGTCACCCCTTCTTCACTGGTAAGCAGAAGCTGGTGGATACCGGCGGACGCGTGGCCAAGTTCAACAAGAAGTTCGGCCTGGAGAAGTAAGTCGGCTAAAAGGTCTGCTGCATTTGCAGCAGACCTTTTTTTATTTACTTTTTTCAAAAAAGCTCATATACTGATAGGGAACTGTATGAGAGGAGTGTCGCACATGAGTCTGCATCCTGTTGACTGTAAGACCCTGTCCCCAGAGGTTTTTCGCCTGTTCGGAACGCAAAATGCTTTGCTGACGGCAGGGGACAGGACCGGACTGAACACCATGACCATTGGCTGGTGCCAGCTTGGCCGGATCTGGAACATCCCGGCCTGCACGGTATTCGTCCGCCCGGAGCGGTACACCTATGAATTTATGGAGGGGCACGATTATTTTAGCGTCGCGGTGCTTCCGGCTGGGCACCGGGAGGTGATGCAGCTTTGCGGCACGAAGAGCGGCAGGGAAGTAGATAAGGCGGCGGAATGCGGCCTTACAGTCCGCTATGGCGCGGGAGACGCCCCCTATTTTGAGGAAGCAGAGCTGGTGCTGGTGTGCAAAAAACTCTATGCCCAGGATCTGGATGATTCCCATATCACCGACGGAGGCCCTGTCCGGCGCTTTTACAGCGGAGGCGAGGGCTGGCACCGCTTGTATATCGGCGAGGTCGTGGAGGCATATACGAAATAAGACGGCAAGGAGTTAAACGTATGCGGGAAGAAGCCCGGGTTCGGGATAAAGTGGTACTGGTGGGATTGAATTCCCCGGTGCTGAAAAAAGAAGAAAACGCCGATGAGGATACGCTGGAGGAGCTTTCCGCGCTGGTGGAGACGGCCGGCGGCGAGACGGTGGGCATGGTGCTGCAAAACCGCGGGACGCCGGACCCCCGCACTTTCATCGGCGAAGGAAAGGTGGCGGAGGTTCAGCTTTACTGTGAGAATGTGGGCGCCACCATGGTGATTTTTGATAACGATCTTTCCCCCTCTCAGATGCGGGTATTGACGGAGATGCTGGGAGTGCAGGTGCTGGACCGCTGCGGACTGATTCTGGATATCTTCGCCCAGCGGGCCAAGACAAAGGAGGGCCGGCTCCAGGTGGAGCTTGCCCAGTACCACTATCTGTTGCCCCGGCTTGTGGGTATGTGGACACACCTGGAACGCCAGGCCGGTACCAGCGGCAAGGGGCCAATCGGCTCCAAAGGCCCCGGCGAGACCCAGTTGGAAACCGACCGCCGCCATATCCGCCGCAAGATCGACAAGCTCCGGGAGGATCTGGAGGATGTACGCAGGGTACGCGCCACCCAGCGCCAGCAGCGCCGGAAGAATGAGATCCCGGTGGTTGCCATCGTGGGCTATACCAACGCCGGCAAGTCTACGCTTTTGAACCATCTCACCGGTGCCGGTATTCCCGCCAACAACCGCCTCTTCGATACCCTGGATACCACCAGCCGCCTTCTGACGGTCAGTGATACGCTGGACGTGGTCATTTCCGATACCGTGGGCTTCATCCGCAAGCTCCCCCATCAGCTTGTGGAGGCCTTCAAGGCAACGCTGGAGGAGCTGGAATATGCGGACCTTGTGCTCCATGTGATTGATGTTTCCAACCCGGAATGGCAGATCCAGGCCCAGGTGGTGGAAAGCCTGATCCTGGAGCTTGGAGCAGGGGATCTGCCCCGTATCGACGTGTTCAATAAAGCGGATCTTCTCCCGCCGGGTGAGATCATGCCCCGGGGTGAGAATATCTGCACCATTTCCGCCCGCACCGGCCAGGGCGTGGATACGCTGCTGGCTATGATCGACCGGATGCTGGACAAGGGTACCCGGCGTGTGAAACTCCACCTGCCCTACGACAAGGGCGGCCTTCTGGATATGCTGTACCGGGAGGCGAAGGTGGAGAGCGTGGATTACGGTGCTACCATCGACATCACGGCGGTTTGTAATCCCCGGGTATTGGGACAGGTACAGCCCTTCCTTGAGGGCGGCGAGTGAATCCAAAGAGAGATAAAGGAGCAGCCCCATGAGCGAATATCTGGTGCCCCACAGCGACGCGGAAAGTGAGTTTACGGAAAAGCGCTCCCGCTTCATCACCCATCTGTGGAAGGTGGAAAGTGAAGCGGAGGCCCGCGGGCGCATCGAAGAGATGAAAAAGAAATATTATGACGCCCGCCACAACTGCTGGTGCTATCTGCTGCGGGAGGGGAATGTCGTCCGCTATTCCGATGACGGCGAGCCCCAGGGAACTGCCGGACAGCCCATGCTGAATGTGTTCCAGCGCCAGGGCGTGGTGAACGTGTGCTGTGTTGTGACCCGGTATTTCGGCGGTATTTTGCTGGGAGCCGGAGGTTTAACCCGGGCCTATACCAAGGGCGCGAAGGATGGTCTGGATGCCGCGGGAATCGCCCGCATGAGCCAGTGGACCTTATGGGACGTGGAGTGCACCTATCCGCTTTTCGAGCGGATGAAGCTGGAGATCGCCGCCTGTAACGGCGTGGTCCGCCAGACGGACTACGGCGCGGACATCCTCATTCGGGCGGCTTTCCCGGCGGGAGGCGCGGAAGAATTCTCCACCCGGCTCAGAGAGCTTTCCGCCGGGCAGCTCACCATGCTGGAAGCGGGGGAGGAGTTCCTGCCCGGCCCCAGGGAAGAGCCCAAATGAAAGGGATCCGGAAGCGGAGCCGTTAAGCCGGAATGAATTTGCGCTCGCTTGTCTTTGGCGTTGATGGCTACAGATTTCGGTGATTCCACCGGCCATGCTGAAAAGCAAATGGATACAACTATAATATTGAATATGCCTCCGGCAATCAACCATCGGACAGTCCCGGAAACGGGACTGTCTTTTACTATGCAAAAAGCAAAATAATTTAAACGCGCCTTTTCCCCGCCACTGCGGGGAAACCGGAAAGCTTCATGGGTACAGGCTTTTGCATATTATCGCGGTGCGCTGTGGGTGCATGGAGTTTTATGTCCTGATGAAGTCCGGTTAGGCCCACCTTATTGGCATATAAACCGATAAACGATTCCTGAAAAAAGCAGCATGATCCTTTGGATCATGCTGCTTCTGAAAATATGATACTGTTTTGCGGCACGCCGCAGGTGCCCGGCTCCGTTATTTCAGTGTTCCTCGCTGTCCTTGGCTTGCTGCAGGCGGTTTGCCAGTTCATTGAGTTCACTGCCGGAACGGTCCATGACCCGGGGAAGCTGGGTCAGGTTGACTTCCACCTTGCGCAGCTCGCCGGTGACGTGGGAGGCGGCGCTTTCAAATGTGCTCATCAGCGATTGATACTGGCCGCGGAAGAGGTCAACGGTCTTGCGAAGCTGTTCCGCGGTGGCCAGTTCCAGATCGTTCGCCCGCTTGCGGGCCTCGCACTCGATGGAACCGATGCGCTCACGGAACTGGGCATAGGCGGAGGCGTCAGGACGCAGAGACTCCACCTCGGCTTCCAAGGCAGCCACACGGGCTTCCAGCGGCTTGAGGGGCTCCAGTGCCTCCCGGGCGGCGGTTTCCGCCGTAAGGCGTTCCTCCAGACCCTCTTTCTGCAGAGTGAGGGCATCCAGTTGAATCAGGAAGGAGTTGTTTTTCTTGGTCAGCTCCTCCACCTGGATGCGCAGGCGCTCATTTTCTTCCTGCAACTCCTTCTGGGCGTCAGCGGCCTGCTGGGCCGCCTGCTCGATATAACGAATCACGTCCTGTTTGTCGAAACCGCCGAACGCTACGCTTTTAATGGGATAGTTTTCCATAAACCCACCACTTTCTTATGTATATGGTTGTCATTTTACCATGAAATACGTCTTATGACAAGGGTCGAGCTCCGTCAAAAAAATTTTTAAAAAAATGAAAAAAATACTTGCATTTTAAAAAGAAGCGTGGTAATATAACGTTGTTGTCCACGAGGGACACAAAAAAATCGGATATGCGCCGTTAGCTCAGCTGGATAGAGCGTCTGGCTACGGACCAGAAGGCCGGGGGTTCGAATCCCTCACGGCGTACCAAAGACCTCGAAGTCGAAAGATTTCGGGGTTTTTGTTTTGTACAAGACAGGATCAGGGGTTGACATCCGGTACAGATTTTGGTACCAATAGTATGAAAAGTATGAAAAAGAATACTTGTGGGAAAGAGGCGTCAGGATGAAACAAACGAAAGGAAAAATTGCCGGTACGGTTCGGGTAGGGGAGAAGGGGCAGATCGTCATTCCGAAAGCCGCCCGTGCGCTGCTGGACATCCAGCCGGGAGATACGCTTTTGCTGCTGGCGGATGAGAAACGCGGCATCGCCATTACCAAGGACGATGTCCTTCTTCAGCAGTTCCGTGGGCTCTTGGGGGAGGATGAGGCTTGATGAAGCGCATTGTCTTTTTCTCTATCCCCGCCTGGGGACATACGAACCCCACGGTGGAGGTTGTGCGTGAACTGGTGCGGCGGGGAAATGCGGTGCGTTACTATACCTTTGCCCCCTTCCGGGAGAAGCTGGAAGGGGCCGGCGCGGAAGTTATCCTTTGCGACGGTTTTCTTCCGCCCGCACCGGCTGACCTGGATGAACGCATGGGCAAAGACTTTTCACTCCTCATTAAAATGGTTACGGATACCACCTTGGCCATGGATGAAAAGGTGATGGGCGAGCTGAAGCTGTTTCGCCCCCATGTGATCGTATCGGATTCCGTGTGCTTTTGGGGCAAGCTTTTTGCACGCAAGCTTGGGGTTCCCTATGTCTGCTCCACTACCACGTTTGCCTTCAACCAGCATACGGCAAAGCTCATGAAACCCAAAGCGGGGGAAATGCTGTACTCCCTTCTGGGCTTTCCGCGCATCAGCCGTTGTATGGCAAGGCTCCGGCGCCACGGATATAAGGTGGAAAAATTTCTTGATCTGATCCAGAACGACAACGAAACAGATACCATTGTCTATACGTCTCCCCGGTTTCAACCCATGGCGGAGACCTTTTCCCGGCGCTATGCCTTCGTGGGACCATCTCTTCCCCACTTGCCCGAGGAAGAAGCCTCCAAATCCCGCCCGCTGATCTACATTTCCCTGGGCACCGTCATGTTCGACCAGCCGGATTTCTTCCGCCGCTGTGTGGAAGGGCTTGCCGGGCTGGACGCCGATGTGATTTTGTCCACCGGAAGGGAAGGGGATTTTTCCGCACTGCCTGAGAACATGAAAGCCTACCCGCGGGTAGATCAGCTGGAGGTTTTGCGCCGTGCGGATCTCTTTGTGACCCACTGCGGCATGAACAGCGCCAACGAAGCGATCTGGTTTGGTGTTCCCACGGTACTTTACCCTCAGCAGAGCGAGGAGACCGCCGTAGCGGACCGGATGGAGGAGCTTGGACTGGGTGTGCGGCTGAAAAGCGATGCTCCGGAGGCGATCCGCGGCGCCGTGGAGACGGTTTTGCGGGAACCACGTTACCGGGAGAATACCAGGCGCCTTTCCCGGGAGTTTCGATGCCTGGGCGGCGCCGAAGCGGCGGCTGACAAGATCGAGAGTATGGCGGAAGCAGATGAAACCACAGCATTATAAATAAGGTGATGTTGGAAAAAGAAAATGAAAAAATGAAACGGATTCTGTATTTGATTTTTGCGCTTTGCCTCCTCAGCGGCTGTGGTGCCGCGGAGTCTCAGAAGGAAGAGGAACCTTCCTACCGCCAAATTTCAATGGAGGAGGCGGTGCGCATGATGGAGGAAGAAGAGGATTATCTCATCCTGGATGTGCGCACGGAGGCGGAATTTGCCGAGGCGCACATTCCCGGTGCCGTCTGCATCCCTAATGAGACCATCGGTACGGAGGAGATATCCGGCCTTCCCGACAAGGACCAGCTCATCCTGGTCTACTGCCGCAGCGGCAACCGCAGTAAGCAGGCGGCCCGGAAGCTGGCGGACCTGGGATATACCGGTATCGTGGAATTTGGAGGGATCCTTGATTGGCCGGGGGAGATGGTCAGCGGCGGCTGAAAAATGTAAAATTCCCCCCCGGCAATCGGCTCAGGGGAGCAGGCGCAAGGTGACAACCATCCGTTTGTGTGCTCCTGCCCATTATAGAATAACGCCCGTCTGGCGCAAGGTGCGGCAGACGGGCGTATTTCTTATGTTTCCTGTTTGGCCGGCTCCGCCTTACAGAAGTAAGGGCCGCAGTCAGGCTCATGGGTGTGGACATAGGTCCAGGTAAAGTCCTTGTCCACGATGTAAAGATCATCCTTGTCCTCAAAGAAGGCCGCATCCACATTTCCTGCGGGCTTGATGTAAGCTTTGTCGTGCCAAAGCCCCTCGTAGAAGAGGTAGGCGTCGCCGGTATCCATGGCGGCCAACGCCCTGCGTGCCTCATCACCCTCCAGGCAGGGGGCGAGCTTGAAGGAGAATACATGCCAGAGGAAGTTGCCCTCGGCGAAGACGTGCTTGCCGAGCTCCGCCTCGGGAGCGCTTGCGGCAAAGGCGTCCAGCCAGCGGTCCGTCACGGTTTCCAGATTGGTGGGGAAGGGCTCCTCCCAAGGCACCATGGTGGCCACCAGCCGGTTGATGGGGAGGCCCTGCTCATAGAATTTTGCCTCGTAGTCCGTCATCACGCCCACAGGGCCATTTTCGTGGAGGTTCCGGGTGACCTCAGAGAGGGTGAACCCGAACTTGGGGATCTCCTCCACAGAGAATTCAAAGAGGGGCTGGTTGTCCGTCTTGAAGTGGATCTGCCCGCCCATCTTCAAAACCTGGCGGTAGAGCTTGAGAAAATTGCCGTGGGTCAGGCGGCGTTTTGCGTGGCGCTTGCTGGGCCAGGGATCGGAGAAATTGAGGTAGATACGGTCAATCTCGCCGGGCTCAAAGAAGTTGGGGAGCTGGTCGGCGTTGGCGTCCACGAAAAAGACGTTGGTGAGGCCCGCATTCACACAGCGTTCCATGGCCACCACCATGGCGTCGGGCACCATTTCCACGGCGATGAAGAGGACATCCGGCTCCGCCGCCGCCACACCGGCGGTAAAACGGCCCTTGCCGCAGCCCAGCTCCAGCCGGATCTCCCGGGCCTCAGGCATCAGCTCCCGCCAGGCGCCCCGGCGGTCGTAGGGGTCGCGGATCAGACGGTCACTGCAGCGATCCATCCGGGGAATCAGATTCTTCTTTCTCCGCATTCTCATAAATTATAAACCTCCTGGGTGGTCATTTTCAAAGCTTGCCGGCGGCCCGGCGGCGAAAAAGCGGGGGAGAGGGACCACGGCCACAAGTCCTTGTGGCGCCGGGGCTATTTTACCACAGGAAATCGGCCCTGTAAATGATTTTTCCGCGGCAGAGGAGGGGGGAAAACCGGACAGATTGTGTTAACGAATTAACGAAAAAGTATAAAATCAAAGGCGATTTTTGTATGAAGTGTCAAAAAGCAAAAAATAGTGTCTCAACTACGAAAATTTGTCTTGATTATTGCGCAAGGGCCCCCTATAATAAACATTGTGAGTAAATTAGCAAAGTCGGTTTACTCTGTTTTTCATGCTTTGAAAGGAAAAACCGCAGAAACGAAATAGGAGGAATAGACATGAAAGTCGCAATTTTCGGCGCAGGAACCATGGGCAGCGGTATTGCGCAGGTCTTTGCCGCAAAGGGCCACACCGCTCTGATGTATGCCAGTTCTGTTGCTTCCGCACAGAGACACAAGGACAAGTTGGCCGCCTCTCTTGCCAAGCGCGTGGCAAAGGGCAAGATGACCCAGGAAGCTGTTGACGCTCTGCTTGCCAACATCCTGGTCGAAGAGAAGGCTGCCGCCGCCGACGCCGATCTGATCATCGAGTGCGTCAAGGAAGACATGGCCACCAAGAAGGAGCTGCTGTGCGAGCTGGATGAGATGTGCAAGAGCGAGACCATTTTCGCTTCCAACACCTCTTCTCTCTCCATCACCGAGATGGGTCACGGCCTGAAGCACCCCGTCATCGGTATGCACTTCTTCAACCCCGTGCCCAGCATGAAGCTGGTTGAGATCATCCGCGGTGCCAACACCACCCAGGAGACCTTCGACGCCATTTACAAGCTGACCCAGGAGATCGGCAAGGATCCCGTTGAGGTTGCTGAGGCCCCCGGCTTCGTCGTCAACAAGATCCTGATCCCCATGATCAACGAGGCCATCGGCCTGGTGGAGACCGGTGTTGCTTCCGTGGCTGACATCGACAAGTCCATGCAGTTGGGCGCCAACCATCCCATGGGCCCCCTGGCTCTGGGCGACTTCATCGGCCTGGATGTGTGCCTGGCGATTATGAACACCCTCTATGAGGAAACCGGCGATCCCAAGTATCGTCCCGCCCTGCTGCTGAAGAAGATGGTCCGCGGCGGCCTGCTGGGCAAGAAGACCGGCAAGGGCTTCTACGATTATTCCAAGTAAACTGGTGTTCCAGGAAAACCTGAAAGAAAAGGAGTAAAAGGTAATGGATTTTCATCTGACGAAAGAACAGCAGATGCTCCGCAAGATGTACCGTGAATTTGCCGAGAACGAGGTCAAGCCTCTGGCTCAGGAGATCGACGAAGAAGAGCGTTTCCCCATGGAGACCGTTGAGAAGATGGGCAAGCTCGGTATGATGGGCATCTACTTCCCCAAGGAGTACGGCGGTGCCGGCGGCGACGTTCTCAGCTACGCCATGGCCGTTGAGGAGATGGCCAAGGTCTGCGGCACTACCGCTGTTATCCTCTCCGCTCACACCTCCCTGTGCTGCGCCCCCATCTTTGAGCACGGCACCGAGGAGCAGAAGCGCAAGTATCTGCCCGACCTGCTCTCCGGCAAGAAGATCGGCGCTTTCGGCCTGACCGAGCCCGGCGCCGGTACCGATGCTTCCGGCCAGCAGACCACTGCTGTCCTGGAGGGCGATCACTACGTTCTGAACGGCTCCAAGTGCTTCATCACCAACGGCACTGTGGCTGAGACTTTCGTTGTCTTCGCCATGACCGACAAGAAGGCCGGCAACCACGGCATCTCCGCCTTCATCGTTGAAAAGAGCTTCCCCGGCTTCTCTGTCGGCAAGCACGAGAAGAAGATGGGTATCCGCGGCTCCTCCACCTGCGACCTGATCTTCGAGGACTGCATCGTTCCCAAGGAGAACCTGCTGGGCAAGGAAGGCAAGGGCTTCAAGATCGCCATGATGACCCTGGACGGCGGCCGTATCGGCATCGCTTCCCAGGCTCTGGGCCTGGCTGAGGGCGCCATTGACGAGGCTGTCAAGTACACCAAGGAGCGCGTCCAGTTCGGCCGTCCCATCAGCAAGTTCCAGAACACCCAGTTCCAGCTGGCTGATATGGCCTGCCGCGCACAGGCTGCCCAGTACGTGGTGTATGCCGCTGCCATGAAGAAGCAGAACCACGAGCCCTACAGCGACGCCGCTGCTATGGCCAAGCTGTTTGCCGCTGAGACCGCTTCCGATGTGACCCGCCGCGCCGTTCAGCTGTTCGGCGGCTATGGCTACACCCGTGAGTATCCCGTGGAGCGCATGATGCGCGACGCCAAGATTACCGAGATCTACGAAGGTACTTCCGAGGTTCAGCGCATGGTCATCGCCAAGAGCCTGGGTCTGTAAAGAAATAGGAGGTTTCGATCGAAATGAAAGTTATCGTTTGTGTCAAGCAGGTTCCCGATACCTCCGGCAAGGTGGCCGTGAACCCCGATGGTACCCTGGATCGTGCATCCATGCAGACCATTACCAACCCCGACGACCTGAACGCCGTCGAGGCTGCTCTGAAGCTCAAGGACGAAACCGGCTGCGAAGTCGTGGTCGTCACCATGGGTCCCCCTCCCGCGGAGGGTATGCTGCGTGAGATCCTGGCCCGCGGTGCCGACAGAGCCGTTCTGGTCTCCGGCCGTGAGTTCGGCGGCAGCGATACTTATGCTACTTCCCAGATCATCGCCGCGGCCATCAACCGCATCGGCGTTGAGGCGGACGATATCGTGATGTGCGGCCGTCAGGCCATCGACGGCGATACCGCTCAGGTTGGCCCCCAGATCGCTGAGAAGCTGCACCTGCCCCAGGTCACTTACGCCGCTGATATCCACAAGGATGGCGATACCATTACCGTCAAGCGTATGCTGGAGGACGGCTACATGACCATCAAGGTCAAGACCCCCTGCCTGCTCACCTGCATCAAGGAGCTCAACGAGCCCCGTTACATGAGCGTCGGCGGCGTTTTCGAGGCTTACAGCAAGCCCATGGATGTCTTCGATTACAACGCTCTGAAGGACGATCCCCTGATCGATCCCACTACCATCGGCCTCAAGGGTTCTCCCACCAACATCCTCACCTCCTTCACTCCTCCCCAGAAGGGCGCCGGCATGATGCTGGACGAGGGCGACGACAAGGCGAACTGCGAGAAGCTGGCCAGCCTGCTGGCTAAGAAGCACATCATCTAAGGAAGGAGAAAGATACGACTATGTCTACTTTTAACAACACTGATCTTGCTGCTTTCAAGGATGTTTGGGTTTTCTGCGAGCAGCGCCAGGGCAAGCTGATGCCCACCGATTTTGAGCTGATCTCCGAAGGCCGCCGTCTGGCTGATGAGCTGGGCGTGCAGCTTTGCGGTCTGCTGCTGGGCGACAATGTCGAGGGCCTGGCCAAGGAGCTGGGCGGCTACGGCGCTGACAAGGTCATCGTCTGCGAGCATCCCCTGCTGAAGGAGTACACCACCGACGCTTATGCCAAGGTGATCTGCGATGTCATCGAGGAGATGAAGCCCGAGGCGTTCCTGATCGGCGCTACCAACATCGGCCGTGACCTGGGCCCCCGCTGCGCTGCCCGCCTGCACACCGGCCTGTGCGCTGACTGCACTCACCTGGATGTTGACATGGGCATCTACAAGGGCTTCCTGCATGAGGCCTCCACTCTGCCCGATGCCAAGATCGAGGGCATGAACAGCGCCATCGTTCTGGGCGAGAAGCACGACGTGTCCCGCGACCTGAAGATGACCCGTCCTGCTTTCGGCGGTCACCTGATGGCCACCATCATCTGCCCCCGTTTCCGTCCCACCATGGCTACCGTCCGTCCCGGCGTTATGAAGAAGGCTCCCTTCGATCAGGCCAAGGCTGACGCCTGCGAGATCGTCAAGCCTGCTTTCGAGCTGTCCGAGGCCGATCTCCAGACCGAGGTCGTGGAGGTTGTTAAGGCTGCCAAGAAGCTGGTCGATCTGATCGGTGCTGACTTCATCGTTTCCTGCGGCCGCGGCATCAGCAAGGATGTCGAGAAGGGCATCGCCCTGGCTGAGGAGCTGGCTGCTGAGCTGGGCGGCGTTGTTGGCGGTTCCCGTGCCGTCATCGACTCCGGCTGGATGACCGCTGACCATCAGGTCGGTCAGACCGGCAAGACCGTCCATCCCAAGGTCTATGTTGCTCTGGGTATTTCCGGTGCCATCCAGCACAAGGCTGGTATGCAGGATTCCGAGTGCATCATCGCCGTCAACAAGAACGAGACTGCCCCCATCTTCGAGATCGCCGATTACGGCATCTGCGGCGACCTGTTCAAGGTCACTCCGCTGCTGATCGAGGCTGTCCGCGCTGCTAAGGCTGCCAAGTAAGAAACCTTTTTGCAAAACCCCGGAGAGTTTCTCCGGGGTTTTGTTTTTACCAGCGATTGGGGATTGCGCAAATGTGTTGAAGATGCTATACTTTGCAGTAGAATCATACCAGCTTTGAACATATAGAAAATATAAATGTGAAAGGGTTTTGCGTAATGATGGAAGAAAAATGGCTGGAAACCTACCGTGCCGAAATCAACGCGTTTTCCGAGAAAATCGCTGCCTTTCAACGGGGCGAGATTGAAAAAAAGGATTATAAAGGCGCTTCCGGCGGCATGGGTACCTATGCTCAGCGGGACTCCAGCCGGCATATGCTGCGCCTGCGCCTGCCCGGCGGCAGGCTGACCGTTGCACAGATGAAATTCATCAGCGAGGCGGTTGCGGCCTATGACGTTAAAAAGCTGAAGCTCACCACCTGTGAGAGTATTCAGATGCACGATCTGGAGGCCCATCAGGTGGCCCCGATCCTCTCCGGTGCCATCAACTGCGGAATCATCAGCCGGGGCGGCGGCGGCGACAATCCCCGCAACGTTATGTGCAGCCCTCTTTCCGGTGTGCAGGCAGGGGAGGCCTTTGATGTGATGCCCTATGCCGAGGCTGCCACGAAGTATTGTCTTTCCATCTGCCGGGATATTCATATGCCCCGCAAGCTGAAGATCGCTTTTTCCAATGGTGCGGAGGACAGTGTCCACAGCGCTTTTCGCGATATGGGGTTCCGGGCCCAGAAGGACGGCACCTTTGCCCTTTCCATCGCCGGCGGCCTGGGCAATAACCACCGTATGGGCGTTTTGGTGGATGAAGCGGTGAAGCCCTCTCAGATCCTCTATTACATCAAGGGTATGATCGACACCTTCTGTGCCCATGGCAACTACCAGAACCGTGCCAAGGCCCGCACGCGCTATCTGCAGGAGACCCTGGGAGACGCTTTGAAGGAGACCTACCTTGCCAACGTGGATGCTGCCAAGGCATCTGGCGGCCTGGATTTGGAGATCGTCCCTGAGACGGTTACCAAGACAGGGGAGGGGGAGATTTCCGATGCACGCGTGACGGCCCAGAAGCAAAAGGGCCTCTATGCGGTGAAATACCATCCCATTGGCGGCGATCTGCCTGTGGGAAAGGTGAGGGAGCTGTACACCCTTCTGCGTGATATGCCTCAGACAGAATGCCGTGTCGCCCCCAACGAGACCCTGTACATCATCAATCTCACTGCTGCTGAGGCAGAAAAGGTTCTGGCCGCCACCGCTGACGGCGCCAGAACGGAATTTGAATACAGCTCCGCCTGCATTGGCGCTTCTATCTGCCAGCAGGGCGTGCGGGATTCCCAGGCCCTGCTGAAGGCTGCTGTGAGCGCCGTGCGGGAGGCTGGTATTCCCGATGGAGCCCTTCCCAGGATCGTGGTTTCCGGCTGCGTGTCCAGCTGTGCGGCCCATCAGGTGGGCGCCATTGGCTTCCAGGGTACGGTGAAGGCGGTGGATGGGAAGCCCCAGCCTGCGTTCAAGATGTTCCTGGGCGGTACTGATGAGTTGGGACAGGCCAAGTTTGGCGAGGGCGGAGCGATCATTCTGGAGAAGGACATCCCCGCCATGCTGGTGGATCTGGGCGGTGCCGCTGCCGCCTCCGGTATGAATTGGGCCCAGTGGTCCGTGGAAAAGGCCGGTGCGCTGCGGGAGATCGTCTCCAAGTACGCCTGATCAGAGAAAAAAAAAGAAGGCAGGCGGAGCCGCCTGCCTTCTTTTTCCACTACAATAAGGATTTTGTAAAATGAAACGCTTTTTTTTGATTGCTTTGGTACTGCTGCTCCTTACCGGCTGCGGCGCGCCCTCCGTCTCCCCGGCGGAGGAAGGTCCTTCCGCTGTCACCTTTACGGATGACCTGGGGCGGGAAATCACCCTGGAGCCGCCGCAGCGGGTGGCGGCAATGATCGGCAGTTTTGCGGATATCTGGTGCCTTGCCGGGGGACACGACACGTTGGTAGCTGCTGCGGGTGACGCATGGACCTCCTTTGATCTGAACCTGGGGGAGGAGGTTTTTGACCTGGGCGCCATCAAGGAGCCAAATCTGGAGGTTCTTTTTGCCGCGCAGCCGGATCTGGTCCTTGCCAGCTGCAATACCCAGGCAAATCTTGAATTGCGGGAGACGCTGGAAGACGCAGGTGTTCCCGTGGCTTATTTTGATGTCCAGCATTTTGAAGACTACCTCCGCATGCTGGAGGTCTGTACGGCCCTCACCGGCGACACGGCCCGCTACCGTGAAAACGGCACAGACGTTGCCGGGACGGTTGCTGCCGCCATTAAGCGGCAGGATGGCTCTGCCCCAACTGTTCTTTGCATTCGCGCCACCGGCTCCGGCTGCAAAGTCAAGGGAAGCCGTGACAACCTGCTGGGGGAGATGCTGGCTGACCTTGGCTGCGTCAATATTGCTGACGACAGTCAGTCTCTTTTGGAAAACCTGAGCATAGAGGCCATTGTAGCCGCGGATCCCGATTATATTTTTGCTGTTTTGCAGGGGGCGGATGCCACAAGGGCACAGGCTGCCCTGGATGCGGCGCTGCTGCAAAATCCCGCCTGGAGCGAGCTGAGCGCAGTGAAAGAGGGCCGCTTCCATACGCTTGACCATACCCTCTATAATCTCAAGCCCAATGCGCGCTGGGGAGAAGCCTATGAAAATCTTGCCGACATCCTCTATCCCTGAATATCCCCGCCGGCGGATCGCCATGCTGTGCCTGCTGGCTCTCATCGCCGCGCTGATGAGCCTTTGCTTTGGCGCGGTGTCCGTTGCTCCCGGAGAGATCTGGAAAATCCTGACAGGGGAGCTGCGGGGGACGCCGGAGGCACGGATCATCCTCTATTCCCGCCTGCCCCGTACCCTTGGCTGCCTGCTGGCCGGTGCTGCGCTGGCAGTTTCCGGGGCGGTGATCCAGGGGGTCCTCCATAATCCTCTTGCAGCACCCAACGTCATTGGCGTCAATTCCGGCGCGGGATTGATGGTGGCTCTTTGCTGTGCAGTGAATCCAACATCTGTAAAGGTGATTCCCTTTGCGGCTTTTTTGGGAGCACTGGTTGCCGCGCTGCTTATTTTTTCCATCGCAGAGCGTACCGGCGCTTCCAGAATGACCTTGGTTTTGGCAGGTATTGCCATATCCGGTATGTTCGGCGCGGGCATTGACGCGGTGGTGACGGTGTTTCCGGATGCCCTCAACGGCTATTCCGATTTTCGCATCGGTGGCTTTAACAATCTTGCCATGAGCCGAATCATTCCGGCCTCCTGGGTCATCCTGGCTGCGCTGCTGGGGACGTTCCTGCTCTCCGGCGGCCTGGACCTCCTTGCCCTGGGGGAGGAGACTGCCCACGCCTTGGGCCTGCCTGTCAGGCGTGTACGGTTCTTGCTGCTGGCCTGCGCGGCGGCGCTGGCCGGGGCTGCCGTCAGCTTTGCGGGGCTGCTGGGTTTCGTGGGGCTCATCGTGCCTCACATGATGCGCCGCCTGGTGGGGGAGGAGAGTCTTTCCCTGCTGTTTGCCTCCGCCTTTGGCGGGGCATCCTTGGTAACGTTTTGCGACCTTGCCGCCAGGACCCTGTTTGCTCCCTATGTGCTGCCGGTGGGCATTGTGTTGTCCCTCCTTGGCGGCGGATTCTTCATCTGGCTTTTGACCCGGCGGAGAGGAGGTACCCATGGTTGAGCTGAAGCACCTCTGCGCCTCCTATCCGGAAGGGGAGGTCCTCCATGATATCTCCCTGACGTTCCGCCCCGGGAAGGTTTTGGTCCTTCTGGGGCCCAACGGCTGCGGCAAAAGTACGCTGCTGCGGTCGGTTTTGGGGTTGGTCAAAAGAAGCGGCGGCGAACTGCTGCTGGACGGCAGGCCGGTGGAGGAGATGACCGCCCGGGAGGTGGCTCAGAAGGTGGCCTACCTTCCCCAGAGCCGCCCTGTGCCGAACATCACTGCCCGGCGCATGGTTCTCCACGGCCGGTTCCCTTACCTTGGCTATCCCCGCCGCTACCGCTCCGAAGACTACGAAGTGGTACGTGAAGCGCTGCGGCAGGCGGATGCGGAGAGCCTCGCCGGCCGACTGCTGCCTCAGCTCAGCGGCGGCGAGCGCCAGCGGGTATATCTTGCCATGGCACTGGCCCAGTCAGCCCAGACCATCCTGATGGATGAGCCCACGGCGTATCTGGACGTTGCCCACCAGATGGAGCTGATGCAGCTTGCCCGGCGCTTGGCAGAAGAGGGAAAGGCTGTGGTGCTGGTGCTTCACGACCTGTGTCTTGCCCTGCGCTGCGGGGATGAGGCAGCGGTGCTCTCTGGGGGCCGTCTTGTCCGGTGGGGCACATCGGAAGAGGTATACGGCTCCGGAATTTTAAAGGAGATTTTTGGCGTCACGGTGCGCCGCATTTCCGCACCTGACGGCTGGCGCTATTATTACGACTGAGGAGGCGGCTATGGCATACTTTCCTTTTTTCGTGGATCTGACCGGAAAAGAGGGTCTTGTGGTGGGAGGCGGCGCTGTGGCTCTCCGCAAGCTGGAAAAGCTGCTGCCTTACGGCCCGCATCTGACTGCCGCTGCCCCGGCCTTTCTTCCGGAAATTCAGATGATGGAGAGCGTTACCTGTCTGGAAACTCCCTTTACATATACTCTGCTGCAAGGAAAAGACTTTGTGATCGCCGCTACGGATGACCTTTCTCTGAACCGCCGTATCGCTGCGTTTTGCCGGGAGAAAGGGATTCTTGTCAATGTCGTAGACGACCAGGAGAGCTGCACCTTCCTTTTTCCGGCCCTTGTAAAACGGGGGGAACTGTCGGTGGGTATTTCCACCGGCGGCGCAAGCCCCAGTGCGGCGGTCTACCTGAAAGAGCGTATTTCAGAGGCCCTGCCGGAGCGGTTCGGGGAGATTTTGGATTATCTTGCCTCCCTGCGGGAGAAGGTGAAGTTGCTGATCCCGGAGGAGGGGCGCCGGGCCGGTGTCTTCAAGGCGCTTTTTACCGCCTGTATGGAGCGGGGAAGACCCCTTGAGGAACAGGAGATGCAAGCTATTCTGGAAAGGGAGGAACGCCCATGAGGGGTGTGGGAACGGTTTATCTGGTGGGTGCAGGCTGCGGCGGGGCAGACCTCATTACGGTCCGGGGGCAGCGGCTGCTGTCCGCTTGTGACGCCGTAGTCTATGATGACCTGATCGACCCGGCACTGCTGCGTCTTGTACCGCCCCATGCAGAGCTGGTCTATATGGGCAAGCGGAGCGGACGTCATTCTGCGCCGCAGGAGGAGATTTCCGCAGTTCTGATTCAAAAGGCCCGGGAGGGGAAGCGGGTTGTGCGGTTAAAAGGCGGAGATCCCTTCGTTTTCGGACGGGGTGGGGAAGAGATGCTGGCCCTTCTGGCAGCGGGCATTCCCTGCCAGGTGGTTCCCGGCGTTACTTCCGCCATCGCCATTCCGGCGGAAAAGGGGATCCCTGTGACGCACCGCGGACGCAGCCGTTCCCTTCATATCATTACGGCCCACACCGCCGGTACGGAGGACGGTCTTCCGCCTGATCTGGAACGTCTGGCCGGGTTAAGGGGCACATTGGTATTTTTAATGGGGCTGCGCCAGCTTCCACGGATCACAGCGCGGCTGATGGATGGGGGAATGCACCCTGAAACGCCTGCTGCGGTCCTCTCCGGCGGTAACGCCCCCTATCCCGCCGCCGTGCGTGGAAGGCTTTGCGATATCGCGGAAAAAGCCCGGGAGGTTCAGCCTCCCGCCGTCATCGTGGTGGGAGAGGTGGCCGCTATGAACCTGCAAAGCCCTGGGCCCCTTTCCGGGGTGACGGTGGCTATGACCGGGACGGACGCTGTTCTCGGAAAGATGGAGGGACTGCTTTCCGCCGCCGGGGCCACAGCCTTTTGCGCACTGCGCTCGGCGGTGGAGGAGCTGCCGACGCCCCTTTCTCTGGATGCCTTGGCAAGGAGCCGCGGCTGGCTGGTGTTCACCAGCGCCAACGGTGTGGATGCTTTTTTCGCCCGGCTGCGCAGGGAAAAGTTCGATGTGCGGCGGCTGCATTTCTGCCGCTTTGCCGTTATCGGCCCGGGAACGGGCGGGAGACTGGGAGAGTACGGCGTCATGCCGGACCTGTGCCCGGAGGTCTATACGGGGGAGGCCTTGGGAAGGGCGCTGCTGGAGCGGGCGGAGCCTGGCGCATCCGTCTGCCTGCTGCGCTCCGCCCGGGGCGGCGCCCTGCTTCGGCGGATGCTGGAAGAGCGTTTCAGCGTGGAAGATATTCCGCTTTACGATCTGCGGAGCGATGCATGGGCCACAAAATCAGTATATCCCCGGCTGGAACAGGCGGACTACCTTACCTTTTCCAGTGCCAGCGGCGTGGAACTGTTTCTGGAGACCTATGGCGCCATTCCGAAAGGGGTAAAATGCGTCTGCATCGGTGAAGTGACTGCTGCCGCCCTGAGCAGCTGTGATGTGCCCGTTCTGGTAGCTGGGGAGGCAACCGTCAAATCCCTTGTGGACACGATTTTGAAGGATCATAGCTGATTACAAAAAAGCCGGAATGCCTATCATTCCGGCTTTTTTATATCTGCATTCAGGCCTTCCGGGCTGATTCAATGCTGCTCCAGATCGCCAGTGGCGGGGTTATCCAGCAGAGTTCCCTCCGCACTGAAGCGGGAGCCGTGGCAGGAACAGTCCCAGGAATGCTCCTGAGGGTTCCATTTCAGCGCGCACCCCATGTGGGGGCAGCGGGGTTTGGAGGGAGTGAGCAGACTTGCGGCAGCCTCAAAGACGTTGACCGCAAGCTGCGGCCGCAGGACGCTGCGGGAGGGGGAGAACAAGAAGGCGTAAGGATTCTTCTTTCCCTCCACCATGTCCCTCAGGAGCATGGCGGCTGCCATGGAGGAGGTCATTCCCCATTTGTTAAAGCCGGTGGCCACATAGAGGTCAGGCGTTCCTTTGCCGTATTGCCCGATGTAGGCAACGCCATCCAAAGTCATGCAGTCCTGAGCCGCCCAGCGGTATTTTTCACGGGCCTGGGGATAGTGGGCCTGGGCAAAGGCTGTCAGCTCTTTCCAGTTCCCACCCTGCTTCCCGGTGCGGTGGGAGCCTCCTCCCAGAAGCAGCAGATTCTTGTAGCTGCGGAAGGATAATCCAGTATCCCGCTCGTCCAGATACATTCCCTGCAGGTTCGGTGCGCCTTCCAGAGCAAGCACATAAGAGCGGTGCTGGTAGAGCTTCAGAAAGTAGGCACCGTGCTTGTTGAAGAGGGGAAAATGTGTTGCGATGATGATCTTGGATGCTGTGATCCTTCCAAAATCCGTGAGGACCCCACGGCCGTCAAAGGCCCGGGCGGCAGTTTTTTCGTAAAGATGGAGCCCATTTGCAATCCCGGCGGCAAATTTCAGGGGGTGGAATTGGGCCTGCTTCGGAAACCGGACCGCACCCGCCACGGGGAAGGGCAAAGGCAGCCGGGAGGCCAGCTCCGCCCGGCAGCCGATTTGATCCAGGGCGGAGAGTTCTTTTTCAATCCGCTCCGGCCGGTCAACGGAGTACACATAGGAGTCCTTCTCCTCAAAATCACATGGGATGCTCTGGCTGAGGCGGCGGTATTCGGCAAGGGCACCCTCATGGGCCTCCCAATACATCCGGGTCCGCTCCGTACCAAAACGCTGCAGGAGAAGACTATAGATCAGCCCGTGCTGGGAGGTGATTTTCGCCGTTGTACAGCCTGAGATGCCGCCGCAGATCCTGTCGGCTTCGATGAGGGCGTAGTCAATGCCGGACTGTTCCAGAAAATAGGCGCACAGAATACCCGCCAGCCCACCGCCGATGATCAGCACGTCTGTTTTGATTCCATGCTCCAGGCGGGGAAATTCGGGGAGCCTTGCCGTATCCATCCATAGAGAGTTCATCTTCATCACCGGGATTTAGTATGGGTCCTTTCGGGGAAATTTATGATATCCTACAGTATTCCGATGGCCGCTTGATTGTTTTCCCGAGTTATGATACCCTCTATCCAGGCGGTATGCTATTCTATGGACAAGGCTGCGTGGTACAAATGGAGGACAAACGCATTCGAATATGCGATATAGCCGAGGAACTTGGATTAAGCACGGCCACCGTGTCCAATGTGATCCACGGAAAGACCAATAAAGTATCGGATGAAACGGTGCGCCGTGTCCAGGAGCTTCTGGAAAAGCGGCAGTATATCCCCAATATGGCGGGAATCCTTTTGGCGCAAAATGATTCCGGCATCATCGGCGTTGTGATCAATCAGCACAAAAAATATGAAATGCACACCCTGGAGGACCCCTTTATTGCATCCTCCTTGAACAACTTGTCTGCTGAGATAGAAAAAAGCGGCAAGTTTATGATGGTAAAGACCACCACGGAGACAAAGGAGATCATCAAATTTGCTTCCATGTGGAATCTGGAGGGACTGATCCTGATTGGCTTTTGCCAGCAGGATTACCTCTGGCTCAGGCAGCATATGCGGATCCCCTTTGCCGCCTATGATGTCACCCTTGAAACGCCGGAGCGCATCTACGTTTTGAACCTTGATAATTTTGACGGAGGGGTGCAGGTGGGGCGGCATTTTCGCCGTCTTGGCCATAAAAAGGCCTTATGCATAGCAGATAACGATACCTTCATCGACCATGAGCGCCACATGGGTTTTTGCGCCGGGTTCGGCGGAGCAGGTGCGGATTTTTTGGAGATTCCCATGGAAAAGGAGGAACGGGAGCGGTTCTACCGGTCCAATCTGGAACGGCTCCGGGGTTATACGGCTGTTTTTGCAGTTTCGGATTATTATGCCGTTGACCTGATCCGTTTTCTGATGGCCCAGGGGATCCGCGTGCCCCGGGATATCTCCGTTGCCGGTTTTGACGATGCGCCGATCTGCACTCAGATCTATCCCGCCCTGACTTCTGTCCGGCAGGATGGGGCGCTCCGGGCAAAGACTGCCATTGAAAAGCTGATGCAGTTAAGGAGCGGAGAAGAAACCGGCACCGCGGTCGTATTGCCGGTCCGTTTGATCCTGCGGGAAAGCACTTGCCCGCCCAAGGAGTAGTACATCCCCGGAATTGTCGATCCTGACCAATTCCGGGGTCTTTTCTTTGGTTACGGTTATGCGTTTAACCTTTGCGGAGGGGAATGCGGCAGGATACAATAGAACTGTAAATTTCCTTGTTTGGGGGTCATGCTCGTGGAGCAGGAAAAACATTTTTTCAAAACAGTATGCAGCCTTGCCGTTCCGGTGGCGCTGCAATCAATGCTGCAGTCTTCCTTCAGCATCATTGATCAGATCATGATCGGTCAGCTTGGCAGTATCAGCATCGCCGGTGTAGGCCTGGCCGGAAAGTTTTCTTCCATATTTTCCGTGGTGGTCTCGGCCATTGGGGCGGTGGCCGGGATCATGATCTCTCAGTACATGGGGCAGAAAAACAGTAGGGAAGTGAGACGGAGCTTTTTGGTGAACCTTTTTGCAGCCTTACTGCTGGCAGGCTGCTTCACTGCCCTGTGTATGTGCTTTCCAAAGCAGATCATGGGGCTATATACCCAGGACGTGGATACCATGCTGGCGTCTGCCGCTTATCTTTCCATCATTTCCGGAACCTTTTTTCCCATCGCTGGTGCCACCATGCTGTCCACCATGTTCCGGTGCATGGAAAAGACCTCTCTGCCGCTATATGCAAGCATCTGTGCCGCCCTTACCAACACGGGCCTGAATTACATATTAATTTTCGGAAAATTAGGTGCGGCCCCTATGGGAGCAGCAGGCGCGGCCATCGCTACAGTTCTCTCTCAGATCGTCAACTTCCTGATGATGCTCCTGATGTTTTGGCAATATAGAGGACAAGTAATCCCGGAATGCACGCGTGAGGCCTCATCCGCCCGGTTTCAGTGGCGGCAATATGCTGCCATGCTGCTGCCTGTGTTGGCCTGTGAATTCATGTGGAGCCTTGGGGAAAATGTCTATGCCGGTATTTACGGCCATATCGGAACGGATGCCAGCGCGGCCATGACCTTGATTAATCCGGTTCAGGGCCTGATGATCGGCGCGCTGTGTGGCCTTTCCCAGGCTGCCGCCGTGATTATCGGCAAGATGCTAGGCGTCGGTGCATACGATGAGGCGTACCGGGCGTCCCAAAAACTGATGTTCTATGGTTTTGCCGGCTCGGTGGTGCTCTCGGCGCTGATCGTCTTGACCGGCCCCTACTATGTGGAAATCTACCGGGTGGAACCAACGGTAAAAGATTTGACCCGGCAGATCCTGTATGCGTATGCGCTGATCGCACCCTTTAAGGTGCAGAACATGATCGTCGGCGGCGGGATCATCCGCAGCGGCGGAAAGACAAATTATGTGTTTGGGATTGATATGGTGGGCACTTGGGGAGTGGGTGTTCCCCTGGGGCTTATTTCGGCCTTTGTTTTCAGGTTTTCAATTCCCTATGTTTACTTTATTCTTTCGCTGGAAGAATGTGTCCGCTTTGCAATATCCGTTATTGTGCTTCGGCGGAGAAACTGGATGCAGACGCTGAAGGCCTGATTGCCGTATAAAGCGGGGAAAATCAAGAAGGGCAGCGATATGAAATCATATCGCTGCCCTTTCTGCTCACCTGTCATGTGTCAGGAAAAACCGTACAGTCGCTGCTATGCATCGATTTTACGAATGGTTGGAATTGCGTACATCACGGCGGCAAGCGCGAGACAGAGCGCACCTGTCAGAGCAAACCAGGTGCGGATTCCCATTTGATCCGCGAATGCACAGGGCAGCAGTCCCACCGGCATGGCCGGGGAAGCAAAGCTGCCGTACAACCCAAAGACCCGGCTCAGGTATTCAGGAGGAATCCTCTCCTGCATCAGCGCGGTAACAGGGCCGTTGTAAAAGGGAACCGAGAGACCCATGATGAGGCAGAGAAAGGCAAATCCCCAGAAGCCGTTGGGAGGAAGCAGACCGGACAGGCGAATGGGGGCACCCATGACAGCACAGAGAGAACAATGCCATGTCCCCGGTTCCGAAAATCTCCCCAGGCTCCCAGGATCATAACCACATAGTGTAAAAATTCTTTTTCTACTGGAAATCATATAATAAAAGACATGGAACAGCAATATATCTGCCGTGTCAAAATCTGCGCCGCTCGCAACTATGATTAAGAAGTATAGGGGTGAATGCAAACGGGGGAGAGTGAAAGCCTTCCTGTTTAAAAGAGTGAAGGACAAACTGCATGAGACAACAAGCTAATTAAAAGATAACTTTTATATGCAAAAATCCCCCAAAACCAATGATTTTGGAGGATTTTTGGTC